>JBGPWD010000165.1:0-2303 GCA_041492015.1 Nitrosopumilaceae archaeon | reverse complement strand
ATCGCCAAACTCAATAAATCCATCCATTTAGCCTTGTCCTTCATAACTCCAATCTTCTGAGCAGGAGTTCTATCTTGTAATTATTTTTATCTTCCTGATAAGATTTTCAAGTGCAAGTTTTACCTCGTTTGTCCTTTTACTGATTCCTGTTCTATATGCTTGAATTTTCCTTTTCCTGTCTGAGATCATGCGTTTTTGTTCGGATCTTCCTGATGAGCCCTGAGATACTCTCGCAGTAAGAGAAGAATTGGCAGTTATTGAATGAATTATTTTGTATAATTCCTTACTTTTGATTACATCTTCTTTTACTGATTTCTTTATTTCAGGAACAGAAAGTGCCAAAAGAGATTTTTTTGAGTTTGAAGCTGTTTGTACTAATTGTCCAACTATCTTATGTGCAATCCTAAAAGGTATTCCCTTCCTAACAAGGTATTCTGCTATATCTAATGCAATAGAATAACCTGAATCTATTGCCATTTTCATTTTCTGATCATTTATTTTCATTGTCTTGAGTACTGCGCTTATCACTAAAAGTGAAGATATTGCAATCTTGGAGGCAGGCCATATTGAGATTTTAATTTGTTGTAGATCTCGGTTGTATCCAGACGGAAGCCCCTTTAAATTTGAAAGAATTGCCATTTGATATCCAATTACTTGTGCTGTCTTGCCTCGAACAAGCTCCAGTATGTCAGGATTCTTTTTTTGTGGCATCACACTTGAGGTAGATGCAAATTTATCTGAAAGTTCAATAAATGAAAATTCTAACGTAGACCAAATAATTAGATCTTCTGCAATTCTGCTCAAGTTTGTCATAAGAATTGAAATTTGTCCAACATATTCTGCAACAAAATCACGAGAACCGGTGGCATCAATTGAATTTTCAATCAACCCTTTGAATCCAAGCATTTTGGCAGTACTTTGTCTATCTATGTGCAAGCTTGTTCCTCCAATTGGTCCAGCCCCTAACGGTGATTCGTTTACTCTACCATAAGTAACATAGAAACGATCAAGATCTCTGAATAAAGCATCCGCATATGCAAGTAAAACGTGTGAAAAGGAACCGATTTGTGCCTGTTGAAGATGTGTATAAAGTGGCATTATGGTTCCTTGATTTTTTTCTGCCAATGAAACAAGTGTCTCTATTAAATCTAAAAGACATGAACATAAAATATTGATGTCGTCACGAATTTTCATACGAATATCAAGTGAAATCTGATCGTTTCTAGAACGTGCAGTATGCATCTTACCACCTGCCTGCATTCCCGCCTTTTTTATTACCAGAGATTCTATTAGTTCATGGATGTCTTCAGATTCTGATTTTATTGAAAAATTTTCTTTTTTTAATTTTTCAAGTGCTGATAAAATTTTTGAAGCTTCATTCTTTGTAATAATTTTATTTTCAAAAAGCATTAAAGTGTGAGCTTGACTGCCTAAGATATCATAAATTGCAATTTCTTTATCTTCTGAAATTGATGAAAGAAAATTCAGAGTGTTTTTATCTAGCTTACCGTCGAGTCTACTAGCTCTATACATCAATTTAGGAATTAGAATGGTTATATATAGCATAGACGGTTTTTTGTTATGGCACAAGAAACTCAGGAATTAAGAAGAATGATTTTTGACGAGCTAACAAAAATTGTGGATCCTGAGATCAACGTCTCCATTATGGAGCTGGAGCTTATAGACAACATTGACATTAACGGCTCTTCAGTTAAGGCAGATATCCATTTGACTAGTCCTTTTTGTCCAGCTATTTTTGGTTTTAAAATAGCACAAGACATACATGATAATTTACTAAAAATTGATGGAGTTGATGATGTGCAGCTAAACGTCTCTAATCATTTTATGGCAGAAGCTATAAACAACCAAGTAAACTCCAGTCCAAATCCAAAAAAACCATAGATTTTATTTTCTAAATCCTAAGAGATAGCCTCTCAAAAGTTGTATTGCCATGGCAGGATCAACACCTTTTGGACAAACATGACTACAAGAACCTGCAAAGTGGCATCTCCAAATACCGTGGGATTGGTCGATTATTTTCAGTCGTTCTTTTTTACCATCATCTCTGTTATCTGCCACATATCGATAAGCCTGTGCAAGACCTTGTGGCCCGATAAACGATTCATCGGTAGCCATAGTTTGACAGGCCGAATTACATAATCCACATTTTATACAGTAAGAAAATTGTAAGTATTTGTCAACATCTTCAGGAGTTTGTAAAAATTCTTTTGTATCTGAAGTTACTTCTGAATCTTCCCTTATTATGTATGGTTTCATTTTTTTATGATTTGCGAACATCTGTT
>JBGPWD010000083.1:0-4002 GCA_041492015.1 Nitrosopumilaceae archaeon | reverse complement strand
AGATACAATCTAGGGTCTCTCATCTGCACTATCATTTCATCACAAATATTGTAATTTTAGGTGTTAATAGAGTAAAAGTTGAGCTAGTTGTTAATGCCCAATATGCATGAGTAGGCATGAATAAAGTAACCACCTTATTCGTTATAAGCCGTACGCAGAATTTGTCTTATGTGAGAAATGAGACAGGGTGGAATTTATCTCCAAGCAAGACCTTGTTTTGAAATGTGTGCTGAAAAATGTGTTCTAAGGTTTATTTGGAATATCACATTTTGGGCATTTTTTATTAACAATCTGCTCTCCACAAACAGCACAAACTCCCTCCCCAATAGCTTTTTGCATTTGTTTTTTTCTTCTTCCAACAAATACGCGCATACCAAAATAAATCGCAACTGCTATTACAACTGCTTTCCAGCCTTCCATAAACGGTAACATACCTATCATTAAAAACAAAACTCCTACAATCAGGACTATCTCACGTTTTTCAAAACCCAATTATGTTAACATCCATAAATTTTAATAAAAATCTATGCCAGAACTCAGAGTCACTGAATTTACATTCATCTTGTTTCATGTCTCTAACTCCTCTTCATCGTCTGGCTTTTTTAGCTTAGTAAAAGTAAGATAAGAACTAATTGAAGAAAAATCGTCTTTTGCTATGCTATACCCATTACAAAATAATCCTTACTCAGATAATTGTCATAATTTGTGCTCTTTTTACTATCTTTCTGTTGCTCTTCATCCTTTTGTAGAATTTTATCCAAGTTTATGCAATGGGAAAACGAAAATTCACCATAGACCTTGGCAACGAAAAGATAGAGGTAGAAGGACATCAACACAAAAACGTAGCTATAAAATATCTCATGAAAAGGCGCAGGTCACTTATCATGACTCGAGATAAGGAAAAAGTTGAACTATTGTATGAGAGTGTCCCAAAGATAATATCCATAATAGGTGGCCATTTAACTAAATCTTATCAGGTAAACTGGGAAAGAGAAGGCACTACAGAATTTGAAGGTTCTAGATTTGTCTTTACACTCACTGAGCTTCCAGACCAAAAAATAATAGTATAAGTATTTTTGAAATAAAAAATTTAATTTAGTGCAAAATCTATAGCCCTAACTATATCCCCAATAAAATAATGGGATCGGCCGGATTTGAACCGACGACCTCAGGTACCCAAAACCCGAATGATACCATGCTAGACCACGATCCCGATGTGAATGCAGCTTGGAGCTCCCCAATTTAAGCTTCACATATGATGATTTTAAATAACATACAAAATCAAGACTACCCTATGCAAATCCAAGATTATATTAATGCAGGAAAGATTGCGTCAGAAGTTAGGGAAAATGCAAGAAAAAAAAATCATATCGGTTCCACACTCTTTGAAATTTGTGAATCCATAGAAAAGGAAATTATTCAAAAAGGCGGCAAGTGTGCTTTTCCAGTAAATACTAGTATAAACGAGATAGCAGCTCATTATACTGCAGAACCAAATGACCAGAAAGTAATCAAAGAAACAGATTTGCTAAAAATTGATCTTGGAGTGCAAATTAATGGCTACATTGCAGATACTGCAGTAACCATATGTCATGACCCCAAGTTTGATTTTCTAATCCAAGCAGCAGAGGCCGCACTAAAGGAGGCCATGTCAGTCATAAAAGCAGGAACAAAATCAAGTGATGTTGGAAAGACTATAGAAAACACAGTAAAACAGATGGGATGCATACCAATAGCAAATCTTAGTGGACACTCGTTAGAACGATACACCATTCACGCTGGAAAATCAGTTCCAAATATTTGGTCAATAGGATCTTTTTCATTTTTGCCTACCGAAGCTTATGCCTGTGAGCCATTTGTTACAACAAAGGAAGGATTGGGATTTGTGCGTGAGGGCAATACAAGAAATATCTTTTCACTTACGACCAGAAAAAGAACAAAGGATCCAGAGGCAGACAAGCTTGTAGATTACATTTGGGAGAAATTTAACATGTTGCCTTTTGCATTACGGTGGCTTGTACCAACTTGGGAAGAAAAAAAAGCAAGAGATTTGGTAGAAAAACTTGTCAAAAGCAAGATAGTAAGATCATATCCGGTTTTGATTGAAGCCAACGGTGAAAGAGTAGCACAAGCAGAACACACGTTCATACCTCAAGAAAATGGTATAACAGTTACAACGCTCTAGGTACTAGTTTCGCCAAAAATTTTAGTAATTGACATATGGCCTTTACATGAAGAACAAGTTTCAGCATTTTTGAAGATATAATCACCTTCCTTGAATTTTCGTTTTGAAATTGCGTTACATGAGTTACACTGCTCTAAAGTATATGGTGTAATGATCTCTTCTTTTTTTCTTTTAAATTTCATTGTGAAATCCCAAGAGTGTTGCCCACTCCAATTACCATTACAGATTGGCCAGGCTTTGTGTTCTCGTTAATTATTTCATGAATTTGTGATGTTACCTTTTCTGCCGAATCAGCAATATCTTTTTTCATAAGCGTGATAGCTTCTTTGATTGATTGTTTTATCACAACAGCATAAATTGGAATTTTATGTTTTGTTGCAACTTCTTCAATTTGATACCTATCAGTTCCAATTCCGCCAATTGCTGCACCAAATCCGTGTGATACCGTACCAGAATCTTCTCCTTCTAGCTTTAGTGCTGCATCAACCATTACTATGATATCAGGTTTGTTTTCAGATATGATTCGCTCTAGTGCATCTCCTGGTCTTCCAACTGTTGCAGCTGGACCTTCTGCCTTCATAAGATAGAGTTTTCTTCCCTCAAACTCTTTTTCACTCCAAACTGTCTCAAATGCTGCAGTCTTTTTTTCTGTTTCAAGCATCATCTTTCCAACAATCATTGGTCCTATTCCATCACCTATTGGTTGACCTTGCTTGAAAGCTGAAACAGCTCCCTTTAGTGCCTCTGCTTCTTCCATGATAAATGGCATCATCATTTGCAATGGCAAAATTAATGGAAAATTATTTTGTTTTTTTGCCGTAAGAAAGAAATGTCTTACCATTTTGTAAAGCATGTGCAAAGTGGTAACAGCTTCTAGAATGTTTTCTATCTTACTTGCTTCCAGCGAATTAATTTCTGATGAAATTGTTTTCACCTGCGATCTAGTATAATCTTCACGTGAACGCATAATGTGTCTGATTTTCTGAACAATTCCGTTTGGATCCAAATCTACTGGCATGATAGTAAAATACTCAAGGTATCTGTCTATTTTTGCTGAAGGATCGGTTACTGGTTTTATTGTGGTTTTGATATAATCAAGTAATTCTTTTCTTGTATCTTCCTTGAATGTCTTTAATTTTTCAAGTGATTTGTTAATTTCAGACGAGGTTATTTGTAGCTGAATCCTTTGGCCATAAAACATGAAGAGTACTATTGGTACAATCCAGACAAGCCACATCAATGGATTAGAATTATCATTAGAGTTGAGAAGTTTATCGAGATTTATTCCTAGAAAATCCAACTAGTACAAAGCTTGTTTTTGCCAAATTAAATCTTTGTCAAAAAACATGATCATTTTAAACTTCTGGAGACAATGAATTGTCGTGAAAGCAGAAAAGATAGGTCGCAAGATTCAACGGATTCTACAATGTCAAGTACTGTTTGATAAATATAGTCGCAATTTTTACTCTGTGGATGCAAGTTCCTATATTATAAAACCACTTGTTATTGTCTTTCCAAGAAATGAGAAGGAAATAATAAAGATTCTAAGATTTGCATCAAAAAATAATATCCCAGTCACACCTCGTGGTGCTGGAACGGGTCTTGTAGGAAGTGCCCTAGGAGATGGGATCATTCTTGATTTAAAGCATTTTGATAAAATCAAAGTTTACTCAAATTATGTGCAAGCTGATTCAGGGGTATTAAAGGGAAATCTTGATAAAAAATTAGAAGAAAATGGCAAGTTTTTTGGGCCCGATCCATCTGTTGGACCATACTGCACAATAGGTGGCATGGTTGCCACAAACGCAAGTGGTAGT
>JBGPWD010000087.1:0-3809 GCA_041492015.1 Nitrosopumilaceae archaeon | reverse complement strand
CAAGACGGCATCTCAAACCAGCAATTTTTAGCAGATTAGAGAAGGCAAAAGGCGGTGGTGAAAAAGAAGGCGAGCCAAAAGAAGCACCGACCAAAAAACCTGAAGAGAAAAAGGAAGGCAAGGAACACAAGGAATCAAAGGAACCGAAAAAAGAAGCCAAGGAACCAGAAACGAAAGCCAGGGAACCAAAGGAAGCTAAAGAACCAAAAAAGGAGAGTAAGTAATGGCAGGAGGAAAGAAAAAAGTTGGAGGCAAAAAAGGTTCGAGTCCCAATGTCTACAAGTATTACAAAATCAAAGGTGAAAAGACAGAAAGACTAAGAAAAGAATGTAACAGATGTGGCAAGGGAGTATTCATGTCAGAACATAAAAACAGGCGCACATGCGGCAAATGCGGCCTTACTGAATTCAAACAATAATTAGTAATATTTTTTCTTGCGAAGTTTTGACATTTTTTGTGCAAGCTCGTCAAGCTTTAATTCTAATTTTTGATCAATCTTTGTTTTAACAAGAATATCTGTTGGAATCTTGACAATATTTCTATCCATGGCTATCTTTATAGTTGGAAGATTTTTTTCAATCCAAAACTTTACCACCTTGTCTTCTAGCTTGTAATCTCTAAACCCTTCAGGAAATTTCTTTGTGATATGTAAAAGTAAGGTTTTGTCATCAAATACAGCCCTTGGATCAAAAAGCCTAGTTGCGTCAGAATAAGCACTTTCAAACAAGTTCCCTGAAATCTCATCTGAAAGAATTTCCATTTTTGATATACGGCGCATTAGTTCTAGATAGTGTAAGAACTCGTGAGCCAAAATAGCATGTATTGTACCCTTAAGACCAAAGGCTACAAGTGGCGCAGTGATTTGAATTATAACCTCTAGTCTGTCTGCAGTAACAACTGGAGTTGTCCTGGCAAATAATATCCCAAGGTCAGTCAAGCTATGAGAATGCGATAATACGATTGAGGGTTCTATATACGCAATTGGGAAATTAATTCCTGAGGCTTTTTCTATTCTAGCTATACCTGCTAGTACAATAGGAAACCTTTCTGTTATGGTATGATAGATCTTGTCAGGCAAAAGGCCTTTTTTGTGAGACTCTTGAACTTTTAGTAATGGATTCAATTGAACAAACTACTCCCAGACTATAAAAAAACGTTGACACTTTTCAATTACAAATCATTTACCTTGCAATGAGAATATACAACAACCTTATCTAATTTGCTGACGATATAGATGTAGTAAGATGAAAAGATTTGAGTACAAATGAGAAGCAAAACAGCGGATTTCTAGAGACACTCAAATTAAATTATAAGCGAAGAATCGGGGAAGTAGACAACTTTTCAAGAAATTTCTCAAATTCTTCTGCTGATTTTAGAAGTCAGTACCTGGCAGGGTTGTCTGACTTGATCCAGTATTATCTTGATCTGCAGAAAAAGTTCACAAAAGACTATCCAGCATTCTATGACACAGGTTTGATGAGCAGGCAATCAAAGATGATTACAGAATCTTGGATAAACACAATGCGCAACGTGGACTCATTTTATACTTTATTGCTAGATTACGGCACAAAAAACCTGAGGATTTTCAATCAGGGAATGATGCAGATAATGCAAATGACAGAAATGTATCATGATATGCGCGAGAAGGTACCAATAATTCAAAGAAATACACTAATTGAGATTATCAAGGAGGTAAAAGAAAACAACGACAACTTTATGCAAAAGCAGCTTCCAAAGAAAAGAGCTTTGTCTCACAAAGAGACCCAGAAAAAGAAAGTTGTTGCAAGGGAAGCATCATGAACATATACGATACAAAGGTAATAAAATGCTCAAAATGCGGAAAATCAATCGGAGAAATAGAATATGAGCTGTAGTGACACTTCCAAAATGTGGACATTGTGCCAATCCAATACCTGAAGGAGATGACAAGGCCGCTGTCAGTTCTTTACAATTCTGTAGGAATGGTTCAAGAAAGGCAAGTTTATGCAAGATGTAAAGAATACAAATAAAAAAAAGTTTGTGAGGGGAATTTGTTGGTTCTGCCAGAATTCTTGTGTAGGTTATGCACATGCTGAATGTATGGAAAATTATACCAATTTTTTGAAGTGAATGCTGAAAAACTAGAAAATTTCGTTCGTTGATTGAGTAGAATGTTTTACCTTTGCATTATCTGCAGACCTTCTCAAGGGTACTAAATTTAGTATTTCTTTAATCAAAAGAACAGACTCTCACAGGTCTGAACACAAAGGTTCCATTCTGTTATTATTGTTTGAAAATTTTGAACGATAACGAATAGTTTTAAATTCTATTCTGACTAATTTCTGATATGCCTATAGATCCCGACTTTTACAAAAAACTACCTAGAAAAGCAGAACAGCACAACAATCAGGAATCAGGAGACAAGCATTATGTTTGGGGAGAGGGAGTTGAAAGAGAACTGGATTTTACTGGTACAAATTCGCACGATACAGAACTTGTTGAGAAACATATCTCTGAAAAAGGCTACCTTGGAATTCATGGAACAAATGTCGCAGTAGATTTTGATCTGTGTATTGCAGATGGTGCATGCCTAAGTGCATGCCCCGTTCTAGTTTTCGGTTGGAATCTCAAACCAGAAGAAGGTCCAACTTCAAACGGTCCTGGCAACAATCTAAACGAGTATGACAAGTCTGATCCTTTTGCAGAAAAAGCCTGCATATACTGTCTAGCATGTGAAACAGTTTGTCCAACTACTGCCATAAAAATTCAAGAAGGTTTGAAAGATAGAATTCAATAATAGAAAATAATGTCTTCTGATGATTTAATGAAATCAGTTATAATCTTGATGCAAGGTGGCATTGGAGATACAATACGGTTGTATCAGATTCTACTTACTCTTAGGAAAGAAGAAACACTATCTCTTTCAGATAAGCAGTACCTGCAAGACCTTATTGAAAAACATCTCACAACAGAAAATTCTGATATGTGATTATTTATTAGGCAAAAGGTTACAAGATCCTATCAAAAGTCCGGAGATAAAGAAAATACAAAAAAGCAATTAACTATGAGAAGATTTTGCCTTCTTTCCCAATGCAATCATGAACATGGTATCTTTGTTTTTTGCATGTGGGGAGAAAAAATTAGTTACCAGATCGTCATAAAATGTAAGACCAGTAGCTCCAAGATTGAAAGCATATGCGGCAAGATACATTCTGCCACCAGCTATTGCTGCATCAAGCTGAGCAATACGATAACCGCGATTTCCAAAACTCTCCAAAACCTTTTGAAGGTTTACCATGAAGAAAATTGTTACGCTTGCATCATGAGGTAAATCTTGACCTAATCCCAAATTTCCTGAGATCTCTCTAAAATCCCCCTTACGTAACAATTGTAGCGAATCTCTTTCCCTTGCATAATGATATGAACCTGATGGTAATCCATCAACGTTGTTTACAATAAGATAAAGGTCGTTGAGGATATCATACCTGGAAAGAAAATCTGCGTCAATACCATTTGTAGATCTTTTGAGTATTGTAGATAATTGTTCGAAATTTATTGAATCATGAGAAAACGCACGTGTAGAACCACGCCGAAGAATGACTTTTTCTATAGTATCTTTTGTAAGTGTTTCAGTTCCCAGAGGAATCAAATCTGTGGCAGTATATTGAGGTATGACAAAATGTTTTCTCCAAGATTTTACTTCAATGTTATCACAAAGTGAAGATGCATCATGCATGGAGTTGATTTCAGGATAATCTACATCGCTATCAGAACTTGTTGATTCAATATTGATTGGTACAAGAGGAGGTGACTGTGGCATTGGTTTGTTT
>JBGPWD010000116.1:0-3208 GCA_041492015.1 Nitrosopumilaceae archaeon | reverse complement strand
CCAAGAATTAAATATAATACGTAGTAAGTTTTTGTTAATGCAGTTTTATTTGCCTAAGGATATCTTACCTGCAGTTTTCGTTCTATCAATTTTCTCTGTTTTACTTTTAATAGTTCCACATCAGGTTTATGGAGATGGCTTTACAATGGAAAATCTTCCACCTGCAACCGTAGGAAATAAAAAAGTCCAAGTTTTCATTCAACTTACTCCACCTATTATTACCTCAAATATTAACCAGGACAAGACCATATTCCTTAGAATATTTGACGCAAATACAAACGAGACAATTCAAAAATATTCACTATGGATTGAGGTAACAAAAGACAATCAACTTTTAATGCGAGATCTTTTTTCCACTAATACAGGAACACTAACCCTTAAGATCACTCCAACTGATACCATAGGACAGTGGACTATACAAGCTGATCAAGATCCTATATTAAATTCGTGGATGTCAATGAGTGGTGGACCGATTAATGTACTAGCGCCTATACTCAAAGAAGGAGGACTATATCACATTCACTTGGAATTGCAAACAATTAATTTTTTGAATAACCTTTTTACACCTGATACAGCTCCAAAGTTTGATTCTTACCTAAGTGTTGGAGACATTTCAAATCACACTATTACTTATAACAACAATAACTACAACTCTGAAATAATTTCATATTATGACAAAATCAATAACGATTTTAATTTTGATCCATCTAAACTGCAAGTTTCATTTTCAATGCCATTTGATTGGGATGCAACTAGGTTTCAAGATAAACCCATCTTTGTACATGAAGAAGTCCATATTCCAAAATCATTCAAAGAATTTACAAACACTCCAACATATGTTGCAAGTATGAATGGAAACCCAATTACTGGCAGAAGACTCATTGTTGACCCATATTCTTTGGGTGACACCATAATTGCACATATTTTGTTGAACAAAATTGATATTCAAAATTTTGCAAAAACCATGCCTCCCGGAACAAACACAATGGACTTTCAACTTGCACCAGTAGCTCCAAACGTCAAAACCTCATCTAGTATGTTAACAGATTTTGGAGGATGGGGAATTAGACTTGGTTGGTCTCCAACTACTATTAACGCAAACACACAAAATAATCTTAAACTGATATTTTTTGATGCCTTTACTGAACAGTCAATTACAGGAGACGTAAACTATGACATCAAAATATTAGATAAAGATGGTAATACTGCACTTTCTGAAACAAGTCTTACAGCTAAAGGAGGTACAGATACCCAGTATATTAACTTGCCAAGCAATGGAATTTACAGAATAGAAATCAATATCAAATCTATAGTTAACAACGGTCTGCCTGATACAAGTAGGATAGGTGTAGGCAGAGGAGATCTTGTCATACCATCTACAGTTATTGCTGACGAAACAGTTCCAGAATTTGGACCAGTAGCGTCATTGGTTCTTGTAATTGCCATAATTAGCGTGGTTGCGGTTACCGCAAAAACCAGGATAATTTCCGTATAGGATTTAAAATTCCACAAATACTATTATACAAAACAAAAGTGAGTTTATCATTCAATGCTTCCACTACGTGATGAAAATCCAAAACCTCCAGGTTACAAACCCATAGTAACTTATGCACTCATTGCAATAAACGTCATTGTATTTTTTTGGGAAATTTCTGTTACAGGACAATTCTATGAATTTACAAACCGAAAAGCTGAAGAGATTTTTCTTAACTATGGCACAGTTCCATCAATTGTAACCAAGGGATTAATTGACAAAAACTATGGAGTAATATCATCAATTTTTAGTTCAACGTTTCTTCATGCAGGAATATTACATATTGGCGGAAACATGCTTTTTTTGTACATTTTTGGTGATAACATTGAGTACAAATTTGGAAGAGGAAAATATCTTGCCTTGTATCTGTTCTGGGGACTTGTTGCAGGATTTGTACACATATTATCCGATCCTTCTAGTTCTGCTCCTGCAATAGGTGCGTCAGGAGCAATCTCTGGAGTACTTGGAGCATATCTTGTGATATTTCCTAATGCTAAAGTACTAACTTTGTTGCTGTTCGGATTTTTTATTAGAACTATTCGCATTTCAGTAAAATGGTATCTTCCATTCTGGTTCATATTTCAAAATGTATTGCCAGCATTAGTTGGTTCTAGTGGTTCTGGTGTTGCCTTTTTTGCACATATTGGTGGATTTTTAATAGGAATGTTATCAGGTTTTCTGTACAGAAAAACACACGGCTCAGAATTCATGTATGGAACAAGATACGGATGGAAAGGCTAACAATAAACTTCTTAGACGTAGTTTTTATCAAAGAATAAATTCTACCTGACTTATCAAGACACATGCCATTAATTACAGTCTCAATGTATCCTGGCAGAACACAGAAACAAAAAGAGGATTTTGCAAAAGCCGTAACAAAATCTGCAGTAGAAATTCTCAAGACCAAAGAAAATCACGTGATTGTAGTCTTTGAAGAAAATCCCAAAGAAAATTGGTATATGGCTGGAAATCCTCTTTAAACTACATTTTTATTTTAACTGTGTTTACAAGATTCGTGACAAAAGTTGCAGTTGTACAATTAAAAGCAGATATTGATAAGAAAAAAAATCTTAAAAAAATTCTTGATTACATAAACAAAGCTGCAAAACGAAAAGCAAAACTGTGTGCATTTCCGGAATTTATGATGTTCTACACCCCATCTTCTCAGACACCAAGAGATCTTGCAAGTTTAGCTGAGACGATAAATGGTGAGTTTGTTTATTCAATTTCAGAATCTGCAAGACAAAACTCTATTCAAGTAGTTGGAACCTTTTATGAAAAAAGCCCAAAAATTGATAGAGTCTATGACACATCTTTTCTTATAGATAAAAATGGCAAAGTATTATCAAAATACAGAAAAATCCACCTTTATGACGCATTTGGAGTTAAGGAATCAAGTAAGCTTTATGCAGGTTCAAAAATTGTAAAACCAATTAAAACAACAATAGGAAAAATGGGAATGATGATTTGTTATGACTTGAGATTTCCCGAAATGTCTAGAACTCTTGTGTCTGCTGGCTCAGAAATTCTTGTGGCACCATCAGCATGGGTAAAAGGTGAGATGAAAGAAGAACATTGGATAACAATCAACAAAACTCGTGCAATTGAAAATGGCTGTTATCTTATCTCACCAGATCAGGTTGGTAACATATACTGTGGTAGAAGCTTAGTAGT
>JBGPWD010000096.1:0-3675 GCA_041492015.1 Nitrosopumilaceae archaeon | reverse complement strand
TGCGCACATAGGCTCTCAAGGCCCACGCCATGCCGGGCTAGGCGACCTCTGCAGTTTTTGTTCGTAAAAACTAGTTAAAATTTGTTTAACATCAACAGTATTCGTTATCAAATTATGACAATACAAAAATAATCAAAGACAACGTGGGTTTAGAGTTACCACCACGCTATACTGAATTTCTAAATGAATGAGCAGATTTTTCATCAACTATCCAAAAAAGCTAGACACTATGTATATCTGATAAATTTAGTGATTTTCATCAATTGAAAAAAGGAAAGCAACCGCTAGGCATACAAATTAAAAATAAAGAAATGAAAAGTTTAGTGGTGTGCGTGTGGATTAGCAGAACCTGTTTCCATTTTTGTAAAGGTTCCGGCTGCCTTTTCATGAGCTTCAAGATTTGACTGATCAACTTTGATTGCTTGTGGAGGACAAACAGAAACGCAGGCCATGCACCAAATGCAATCATGTTCTCTTATTGGGTCAGCCTTGTCTGTGTAATCTTTGCGTTCTTCTTTTACAGAACTTCCAGTTCCAGCAAATTTTTGAGATTTAGCTTTGACTGCTGGAATATCTTTTTCAGTTCTGTACCACTGAAAGACTTGTACTGGGCAAGCTTCAATGCACGCACCATCTGCGACACAGGAATCCCAATCTACTGCAACCATTGTGCCACTTACACCTAATGGTTCTAGTTTCTCACCGCGGGCCTTGTATGCAGCGATAACCTCTTTATTTTCAGCTGCTTCTGCCTTTCTACCTGGGCCCCACATAAAGTGGAAATGTTCACCATCCTCAAGTGCTATTTTTCCAATTGATTTCAATCCTTTTGGAAAATCTTCTGGTATTGGCATATGGTGTTGTCAAATAATATGTTATTTAAACCTAGACAAAATTAGTTTAAACTAACTAAACCTAACTATCTCTTTTTCGTGAATGTCCATATTTGACTGATCAACTTTGATTGCTTTTGTTGGACAGACTTCTACACATGCCATACACCATATACAATCTGCTTCTTTTACGGGGTTTGCCTTATCAGTATAGTCTTTCCTATCATTTCTTCCGGTTTCTCCAGGATTTTTGTACCACTCAAATACCTTAACAGGACAGCTAAGTAGACACACACCATCAGCAATACAAGAGTCCCAGTCTACTGCAACATAAGTACCATGTATTCCCATTGGTTTGATTTCTTCTCCATTTGCTGCATATGCTGCCTTGACTTTTTGATCGGAAGCAGCTTCAGCAAGTCTTCCCGAACCCCAAACAAGGTGAAAGTTATCACTTAGTGGATCTTTGAATTTTTCAATAGCAGTATGATTTTTTGGAAAAGTTGGATCTATGGGCATGAAGATCACAGACACGATTTACTTATTTAAAGTGTATACAAGATAAATTCATATCTTCACTTTCGTTGTCTTGATTCGTTGGGAATTTTCAAATATGATGTTTATCGTAGTCCTAATGTAGGAATATACACTAAATGTAATGATGATTTTGTTTTTTTACCAAATGGTTTTGCGGCATCAAAAGCTAAAAACCTATCTGAGTTTCTACAGGCAGATTATCTTTTTACCTCAATAGCAAACACAAGACTTCTTGGACCTCTCATGGTTGTTAACAATAAAGGCATTTTATTACCACACAGTTGTTTAGAAGAAGAACTCTCCCATCTTAAAAAATCCACTGGTCTTAACGTAGATGTCTTAGAAACCAAACATACAGCAATTGGAAATTTGATCTGTGTTAATGACAAGGGCGGAATAATGTCGCCAATGATTCCTAATGAATTTGTAAAGAAAGTTGAAGATGTATTAGGAGTTGAGATATTACAAAAAAGAATAGCAGGTTATCACCAAGCTGGCGCAATGGCTGTTGCTACATCAAATGGTGGAATTATTCATCCAGATACGGAAGAGGATGATATAAAAAAATTTTCTGAAATCTTGGGAGTAGAACTTGAACCTGCAACGATAAATGGTGGTACCCCCTATCTCGCGTCTGGAATATTGGCAAATAACAAATCGCTTGTGGTAGGAACCTTGACTAATGGACCTGAACTCGTAATGTTAACAAAGGCATTTAGAGTTGAAGACTAGCCTTAGGATCAGATAATATAGATTCAAGAAGAACTTGTTTTTCTGTTCCGTCTTTCATGTTACGCAATACAACAGATTTTGATGAATATTCTTTTGGAGCTACAATAATCACATATTTTGAATTTGAAGCCATTTCCATTTGTTTTTTAAGTGGTCTTCCTCCCAAGTCTGCTTCTGCAAGAATTCCCTTTTCCCTTAGTTGAGAAACTATGTTAAATGCGATTTTTTGCATTTCTTCATTAATATATGCAATCCAAATTTGGGATGTTTTGATATCCATATCGATTCCTTGTTTTTCAAGAGAATAGACTATACGTTCAACACCACCCGCAACTCCAGTTGCACCTAGATCCTCTCGTCCAAAGGCCTTTGTTAAATTGTCATATCGACCTCCTCCTACAAGAGCACCAAGATCCGATGTTGAATCAAACGCTTCAAACACAATCCCAGAATAATAATCAAGGCCTCTCACAATCCCAAAGTTTATTCTAATGTTTTCAACATGTCTATTTTTTAATGAAGTGAAGAGATGTCGTAGTTTATCCCAATTTTTTAATTCTTTTACATCTAATTTTCTTTCTATCTCTTCAGGAGATCCTTTGATTGTAGAAAATTCCAGTATTTTCTCCAGATCAGAAATAGAATAACCTTTTTCTTGATATTCTTTTATAATTTCATCCTTTTTCTTTTTTTGAGTTTTATCCACAGCTCTTAGTATGTCACCTACAAGATTTGGCGAGTCTGATTTGAAGACTTTGCTTACGTATGATTCTATAAGTTCACGATCACAGATATCTATAATTATATTTTGTAATTTTAAATTAGCTAAAAATTTAGATGTAAATTCAATTATCTCTGCGTCTGATTCTATGTTGGGTTGGCCATAAATTTCTACGTCCCATTGATGGAAAAATCTGTATCTTCCTTTTTGTGGCTCGTCATATCTCCATACACCCCCAAATGCAGAAAGTTTTGCAGGCAATTTCATTGATTTTTGCGATACTGCGTATCTAGTAAGCCCAATAGTGAAATCAAACCTCAATGCAACTTCGCGATCTCCTTTATCAGTAAAATAATAAATTTCATTTTTAATAGAAGGACCACTTTTTGTCTCTATTACTGAAACTAACTCAATTGGAGATGGTTCCATAAAATTGAATCCAAAAAGATTTGATGTTTGGATAAATTTCTGCCTCACATATTCAATTTTAGAGGTTTCCTGAAATTCTATATCCCTCATTCCTCTTGGTAAATCCAAATTCAAGAGTCATTCTTTTTCTAACGCATTTAGACTTTCTGATTATAGTTACTGTTATAACAACTATTATTAATTTTACAAGAGATTAATAGATGAGATTTACATCATAAAATCAATGGCATATAGAGATTTAGAGCATGTGACAGATGCCTTTATCGAAGTCACTGGAAACACACTTGAAGAAGCTTTTGAAAATGCCGGCATATCAGTTGTTGACACAATGATAGATATCAATTCAGTCGAAGAAAAGAGACATAAAAAAATTGAAGTCATTGCAAAAGATCTTAATAACTTACTTTACAATTGGCTTGAAGA
>JBGPWD010000043.1:0-6425 GCA_041492015.1 Nitrosopumilaceae archaeon | reverse complement strand
TCCATGATCTACGTGTCCAGCAGTACCAATGTTAACACAGGGTTGATGACCATATTTTTTGATATACCAATCAGGAAGAGTTTCTTTCCAATGCACGATCAGGTTTTAAAAATCGCCTATGTTAACTTATGCCTTTTTTGGTATGTCAGTCTTTTCCTTTTTTTCTTCAGTTGGCGCTGGTGTTACTTCATCTATTTTTAATTCGCCATCCAAGGAGCAGTTTATCTGATATACTTCTTCAGTAATAGTATTTCCTCTGATTAGCTTACGAAAACGTTGTCCTTTTTCAGCATCACGCAAGCCAACCCCTTTTGATAACAGTATATATTTTCGTGCTCCGCCATGGATATCTTCTCTCAAAGGTACTCCAGATTTGTCGCTACCACCAGTAATTCGGATCTTACCAGCTTGACCTATAATTGCTGCATCTAATTCATTTCCTATCTGTAGACCTAAGAGTGGATTTGCATCTTTTTCTTTTAGTTCCCTTGTGATTGATTTTCCTTTTTTATCAGATATGGTAAGCTTGAATGTTGCCAAGCATTTTGAAAAAGTCTGCAGACTATTAATTAATCTTTGTACCTAAATCTTTTAAAATTATTAATTATTACAAAAAATGATAGTGATAGATGAGATCAAATGCCCCAAGTGTGAAAATAAGATGACTCCTATGCAGGCATGTCACATGATTTGTACAAATTGTGGGGCACATCTTGATTGTTCTGACAAAGGTTCATTTTGGTGATTTAAAATCCAGCTTTATCAGGATTGAAATTTTCTACCATACCACCAACTCTTTCTTTCATCAATTTCAAATAGTCATCGTATTTTGCTTCAAATCCACAAAAATGACATTTTACAACTGTTATTTCATCATCAAGTATAGCAACTTTTTCACATTGTGGACATTTTGCATCCATGAATTTTTCTAGTAATTAAACTATATAATGTTAGACTTCAAATGTGGATTGGCGGAGTTAGTCCAGCCCGGCACGACGTCAGCTTCCCAAGCTGAAGGTCGCGGGTTCAAATCCCGCACTCCGCATTTAATTTTTACAAAAAATGTTATAGATGAATAAGATAGTAATTACAAATTCTAGCATTATGTATCTCTTGAATATGGATTTAGTAAAGTTAGGGTATTGTGTCTTATTTTGTTGTAAGTAACAAAATTGCTCTTGCAAGATCTCCTTTAGCTTCTATGAGCGCATTATTTGCGGCCTCTTGAGAAACATTTGCTTGTTGAGCCACAAGCATGATATCTTCTTGATTGAATACTGGTACTTCAAGCTCTCTTTCTTCATAGCTTTCTGCTATCACTTGAAATATAGAATTGTCTTTTGCCTTCATTTCTGAAACAGAGGGTTTTACTATTATGATTTCCTTTTTGTCAGTTTTGATGATTACTTCCTGTACATTGGGAATTTCCTTCATTTCTAAACCCATCTTGTCTAACATTCGGCGCATTTCGCGGTTTCCGCCACGCATCATATATTATCAGTTGATCAATCTGGACTTTTTAAACTATCTCTGACTTTGACGGCTACGCCTCGTTTTAAGGATTTAATCATTCTTGAAGAAAGGACAGCCCTTCCAACTGCAATTACAGTACCACCTTTGTAAAGAAC
This sequence comes from Nitrosopumilaceae archaeon, assembly GCA_041492015.1. Lineage (GTDB taxonomy): Archaea > Thermoproteota > Nitrososphaeria > Nitrososphaerales > Nitrosopumilaceae > TA-20. The sequence continues at coordinate 4,797 of JBGPWD010000043.1, read as the reverse complement.
AGGCACATCAGCTCCAATTAAGATTTTTTTACCACACCATACAACATGTTTGCAGAAAACCGAACTTCCATCTTCCACAAAAGGTTTAGAATCAGCGTCTACTTCGAGGCAGTTTTCTCTAAATTTCTTACTTTTAAGAAGAAGTTGTGCAAAGCGTGGTGTAATTGCAAGTCCTCCATCTATTCGTAAAGTACAAAGTAGATTTTCGTTTTCATAGACGTGTTGTATTCTCCCCGTCCTTTTTGAGTAGGTAATCTTGATTTCATTTGGGAGATATTTTGAGACTCCAATTCCAAATAGTGCATCTAATGTATGTTTAATTTTAAGAATTGAGTCCAATGTCAGTACAGTAAGTTATTGGGTTCTAATTGTTTTTGCACAGATATTACTATATAGTATTTTTGAATAACTATATAGATTAGCAAATCATATGTGAGTTATGGGAACTAATGAAGAGACACGTAAGATACAGTTTACAGGAAAATCATCTTACATTGTATCATTACCCAAACAGTGGATAATGGACATGGGACTAAAACAAGGTGATCAAGTTACAGTTTTAAGACAAGGTACATCGACTTTACAAATTACTCCACTAAAACACCATACAAAAACAATTAACACTGAAGATGCAACAATTGAAATAAAACCAGAGGATGAAAGTGCAGCAATTGTTAGAAAACTTATTTCACTTTACTTACTTGGTTTTAGTATCATAAATGTAAAACCCAAATCTGGGAGATTAAAACCAGTTCAACGAAGTGCAGTAAAAGATGCAGTGAAAGGAATTCTAATGGGGACAGAAATTATTGCTGACTCTACTGAAGGTATTACCATTCAAGTACTGATAAATTTGTTTGAGCTTTCAGTAGATGGAGCATTAAAACGGATGTTAATCATTGCAAAATCTATGCAAAACGATGCCCTGCTAGCACATGAAGAAGCAAATTTTGACTTGGCAAAAGAAGTAATAAACAGTGATGATGAAGTAGATAGGTTTAGTTTTTACATAATACGACAACTTAAGATTGCAATTCAAAATGAACACATGTTAAAAGATATGGGTATTGAAAATGCAAGAAGTTGTCTTGGATATAGGCTTATTGTTAAAAACATAGAACGTGTTGGTGATCATGCTACTGACATAGTAAGAGATCTACTGGAATTTAAAAAACCAATTAAAAAATCTGTGCTGGACACTATTCATGAAATGAACAGCTTTGCCCTATCTGTGCTTGATGATGCATGCTTATCATTATTCAAAAGAGATTTTGCTCAAGCAGAACTCACTGTAGAAAGGACGGCGGATATTACAAAATATGAAAAGAAGATGCTTGAGAACACCAAATCGATAAGAGATGATGAGGAAATTTACAGGGTAAGACGAATGGGCGAAAATATTAGAAGAATTTCAGAATATGCAAGCGATATTGCGGAAATTGTCATGAATATGACTATAGAGAAAACTTTGCGAAAGCAATAAGACACGAATCTAACCCCTTTATGGTAATGAAAGAAACTGCAATTCTTATCACATATGACAGAGAGGATGATGTAAAGGAAGCACTTGCACTCTGTGATACTGCGGGATACCAGGTTATCAAAATAATCAAACAGAAATTCCTAAACAAATCCAAATATGGTTTGGGGGAGGGAAAGGTTGAAGAATTAAAAGAATTAGTTAATTCAACAAAACCTAATGTCATCATCTTTGATGAAATTCTCAAACCCAGTCAGAACTACAACCTTGCATCAAAGCTAAAGACAAACATTCTGGATAGAGAAGCTTTAATTCTCGAAATATTTGAACGCAATGCAACAAGTGCAGAATCAAAATTACAGATCAAGATGGCAGAGTTAAGATATGAAATGTCAAGAGCAAAAGAAAAAGTACGATTAGCAAAGAAGGGAGAACAACCAGGATTCATGGGAATTGGTAGATTCGAAGTTGATGTCTATTTTAATGATATAAAAAATAGGATGACTAGTATTAAATCAAAGCTCGTAAAAGCTGGAAAACAACGTGCGCTACATAGACAAGGCAGAGACAGAATTGGATTTAAGACCATTTCTTTAGCAGGTTATACTTCAGCTGGAAAGACAACTCTATTTAATACGTTAACTGGTGAGACGCGAGAAGAAAATCCAAAACTTTTCACAACTCTTTCAACAACAACACGTAAAATTAAGATCTCAGAGACTGATGTTTTAATTTCAGATACGGTTGGATTCATAAGTAATCTTCCAGCCTACATGATAGAAGCTTTCAAATCAACACTAGAGGAGCTTACCTATACTGATGCAGTAATACTTGTAATTGACATAAGTGACCCAATTATAGAGTTACAAAAGAAATTTCGAAGTTGCATGCGAGCATTAGAGGAGCTTGGAGTCGACTATAACAAGATAATTTTTGCTCTAAATAAATCTGATTTAATATCTAAAGATGAAATTCTTGCAAAAGTAGAAATCCTTGGATTAAAAGAAAGTAAGAAGTGTCTGTCTATATCAGCAGTAACTGGTGAGAACATATCTAAATTAAAGGAACTCTTGTATGTTGTTTTAAAAAATGAACCGCTAATAAAAGAAAAAAATGAGGTCACTAAAAGAGAAATTAAGATAAATTATGAGGATTGAAGTTCTAAGGATAGGTCAGAGACTTGTACGCGATGACCGAGTAACAACACATGTAGCTCTTGTTTCAAGAGCTTTTGGAGCTTCAAAAATTATAATGCAAGAAGTCAACCCCGATATCAAGAATACAATATCAGAAGTAAATAGAGTTTGGGGAGGTAATTTTGAGGTAGAAATTACAGAAAACTGGAAAAAAATCCTAAAATCAAAAAAAAATGAATCCTTCAAAATCGTACATCTAACGATGTATGGTGAAAGCATCAATTCTGTCTTGGATGAGGTTAGAAAAGAAAAAAAAATTCTTGTTGTTGTAGGAGCAGAAAAGGTACCAAGGGAAGTTTATGATGTTGCAGACTATAACGTAGCAATCGGTAATCAGCCCCATTCCGAAATAAGCGCGCTAGCAGTTTTACTTGATAGGGTCTCAGAGGGTAGACAGTTCCTAAAAAAACACGCCGATGCGCAAAGGGAAATTGTTCCCACAAAAAAGGGAAAAAAAGTATTAGACAAAACAATTGATTAAATATAGAATCTAAATCAAGGACGGCAATGACTAACGAGCATGAGGATCCTTTCATAAAAATAGCCGCTTTAATTGGCGGTGACGAGTATCTAAAAGTAGCCCGTTCTCTTTTGAATACGGAAGATGCTACAGATGAAGAAATTGCTAGTTCCACGGGTCTAAGAATTAACATCGTAAGGAAGGTGTTATACGATCTTTTTGGGAAAGCTCTGATAACTGGTATTAGAGTCAAGGATGAAAAAAAAGGCTGGTTTGTCTATAGGTGGAGAGCAAGAAAAGATGAGGTTGACAATTTTATTGGGAACCAAAAAAAGAAAATTGTTGAAAGATTGCAGCAAAGATGGGATTATGAGAACTCGGCTGAATTCTATCATTGTGACAATGAAGACTGCCAAAAGCTGACATTTGAAAAAGCTTTAGATCTGTCTTTTAAATGTCCAACATGTGGAAAGCTTGTAAACGTTACCAAAAATGAGAAGCTCAAGAAAGCATTGCAAGTTAAGATAGATCAGCTGCGAGATGACCTAAAGCATTAGACGGTATAGTGTAGTACTAGCTCGTTTTTCATTCTATTGATTTTCTTTAGTTTCAACAAAGGCGCTTGTGCAATTTTACCAAACCCTTCTCCGTGTACTAGAGAAATAGCACTGCTACCACCTAGAACATATGGAGTAATTGTGATTATCATCTCATCTACAAGTCCATCTTTTATGAAAGACCAATTAGTTGTTCCTCCGCCTTCTACAAGAAGCTTCTTTATGTTTTTCTTTCTTAAGATGTGTAATAGTTTTTTGAGATCTATTTTGTTGTGTCCACATTTTATTATTTCAAGCCCCTCTTTTTTTAGTCGAACAATATTTTTTTGAGTTATTTTTTTTGATACTGCTATTATTGTTGGAACTGTTTTACAAGTTTTAATTATTTGTGAAGTTGATTCTATTGAACCTGCAGAATCTAAAATTATACGAGTGGGGTTTTTTCCTTTCACATATTTGACTGTCAACGAAGGATCATCAATCATCAGAGTATGTTTTCCAACAAGTATTGCATCTACACTTGCTCTGAGTTTATGTACTCGTATCAGGTCTTTTCTTGATGAAAGTTCAGAGTTACCAGTTCGCGTTGCTATTTTACCATCTACACTCATAGCTGCGCTAAGTATTACATGTGGCCTAGATTTTACCATGGACTATTTCTCCTCCGAACATAACTGCTTTTATTGTTGTTTCAGAAGCTCGATGTACAATAGAAGCATATGGGTTATGCATTGGTTCTAAATCAATAGCGTGTTTATTGATAAAAATACAATCAGCCAAGCTGTTAGGTTGAATTGTACCTATATCCTTGTTATGAAGTATCTTTGATGCATTTACTGTAGCCATCTTAAGTATGGATTTTGGAGGTAGTCTAGTTTTTTTTAGTCCCATTGAGACTTTCCACAGATAATCCATTTCTCTGAACATGTCAGGCGAGTTTATCATTACATTATCTGTTCCTATTGTTAAATTACATCCACTTTTTATCATAAGATTCACATCGGGAATTCCTTCTGCAAGTACTGCGTTTGCACGTGGACATACAACGATACCAGTCTTGTTTTTTGATACAAGCATCAGATCTCTTTTTGATGCATATGTCAT
>JBGPWD010000160.1:0-2350 GCA_041492015.1 Nitrosopumilaceae archaeon | reverse complement strand
GATTGATAAATATATGCTAGCTAAAATTGTAAATATTTAGCTAGTAACTAAATAGGAATAGCTGTCAAATCCTCACAAATCTGAATCCACTGAACGTTTGAGTCCTGTAAGACTCGGACTCTTACAGATCTGAACCCGAAAATTTAGTATTCAAGTAATAAGTATTATGAAATATAGATCTGTTCAGTAAATGGGTGTTAGCCTACTGATCTTCTCTGCGTTCAGTTTCGGGGGATGGTTTTGTCTTCAAGTTCCTATTCTTTAGAAAACCAACACTAAGTACTACGACTACGCTGACCAATCCTGCAATTATTGAAACCAGTAAAACCATTATCTGTAAATCTTGGGTATGCTGTTCTTCTAACTGCTTAACTTGTTGTGATAACATAGGTGCTCTTGCTTGTTCTAATGTTTGAACTAGACTCGGTCCTACTCCACCACCACAGCCCCCATAACATGGACTTTGGGCGACAACATAATTGATAGGAATTACTAACATTACAATCAAACATAGAACAGCAACTAATTTCACATATTCAAGTTAGTTTTCCTATGTCTTAAGAAATTCTATTTTTTGCCATTTGATGCCAACTTGATTAAAGTTTCTATTTTGTTCTGTCCCAAATCCAATTTTATTCCAGCTTGTTCAGCAGGAGTTTTCTTGATTTTTGCATTAAACTATTTACTTCTCTTTATCGCCAATTATTGCATTTTCACAGCGTAAATCGTCGTCAATCTCTTTTATTCTCTAGGATTCTGTTCGTTTTCTGTCAATTGAAAATACATATTATGGATTCCATGTCTGTTCTTGTCAAACCGACATGTTTCTTGGCATCTCTTCTTGCAACGATTTTTCCATCTTGAAAGGCAATCATAGTTGGTACAGCCTGGATGTTGAATCTATCCCAAAGTGGATTTTCATCTTCATTTACTAATGCAGCTTTTTTCTGAGCTTTTCCTGAATTCATTTCTTCAAAAGTTGGTTTAAAATTTGCACAATAAGGACACCAGTCAGCATAAAACAGTACCAATGTTTTTTGTCCACTGTTTAATACTTTAGAATCAAATTCCTCAGGCAAGACATGTTCCATAGGTTGAACTGATCTTGTAAAATATTTAGAGCTACCGAAAATGAATTTTTATTACAAAAATAAATTAAAAACGAGTCAACTTATTGGTTTGGATTATATCGCAAAAATGCCCCGACTTTTCCAATACTAGATAACATTGTACCATGTTCTGTTGTGCCTGATATTACCTCTACTTTTGCACCAGCTTCTCCCGCAATTAATGCCAAATAGTCTACGATGTCTCGTTCAGTTGCTTCAGAATCCATGCTTTTACAATTAGGGCAAGGTGAGCTTAAAAGTTCCCGAGTTCTTTGTATTAGCTTGGGTCGTTCCAAAATTTCTGTTTGTACATTTTGACATCTTTTACATGTAACATCAAGTTTTCGTAGATTGGTGTCATCAGTGATAAGAACCAAACTTGCAACATTTCTTTTTAGAAGATCGATGATATCATTCAAACCATAAACTGCAAGTCCTCTTGAAAAATGAATCTCATGAAATAGTTTCTCGACAAGCTTCTTTTCTTCTACCATTCTATAATCAGATAATACTTCTTGTGCTCTAGCAAATGCTTCACGAACTCCCTCTGAACCAGCATATGACGTATCAAGAGTTGCTATGATCATGTTTTGAAGTCTATATTCGAGATATTCTTCTCTTATGAAAGTCTCTTTTGTGGGACCAGGACCGGAAATTACTAGTCCCTTTATTGGATAAATGTCTAGAAAGTACTCTCTTGTGGTATGTGCAACTCTGTGATAATATTCACCAAGCTCCATTTCTCTTAACCTTTCAAATCTTCTTGCTGATTGACCACCCTGTCTGTGTTTTCCTGCTACTCCGGAAGAAGTTTCTGATAATACTTCTAGCTTGTCGCCATGTAAAAGACCCCATCCTGCGTCTTTTGCATCAATTGCCAAAAACCCAATCATGTTTTCATCTTTTAGCATGTCTTTTAGCAATTCAACATGAAAATGATCATCGCATCTATACAGAAATGTCTGTAGTTCTTTTGGTGGTTCTATTTCGTAAAGTTTGATGACTTCACTGCCAATGGGTCCACCTCCTTCTGCTGGGAGTGCGCCACAAAAGACCACTAGTCCTTTGTCTGGAGGTTTTTTGTAAAGCTTTAATCTTTGAATGACACGTGAGAGCGCATCGACAACATGAGTTCTTGTAAGATCTGATTTGATGTTATCTGCAGTTCCCTGTTCTTCCCGTAATCCGTTTATTACTTCGTGTAAAGCTTTCTTTGGTGGTATGTATAACGAGATGAGCTC
>JBGPWD010000029.1:0-7506 GCA_041492015.1 Nitrosopumilaceae archaeon | reverse complement strand
TACATGATAATGGGCCAGACTCCGCTTTATGGTGCCACAGTTCCAGCATTTGACTTTCTTGCATTTGCAAGAGTAATCTTTGCATCACAACAAGGAACACTAATTGAGCTTGGAATTGGTCCTATAGTTACTGCAGGACTTTTGATGCAGCTTCTAAAAGGCTCTGAAATCTTTCATCTTGACTTTAAGAAACCAGAAGACAGAGAACTATATCAAACAGCAACAAAGATTATAACGTATATTGTAATCGTTGCCGAGTCGTCACTATATGGAATGGCAGTTTACGGTCCAAGACTTCCAAGCCACGAAGCAGGTTTTATTCTAGTTGGGCAGCTTATCGCTGCATCAGTAATAATCATGCTTTTGGATGAACTAATTCAAAAGGGATGGGGACTAGGAAGTGGAATTAGTCTTTTCATTGCTGCAGGTGTAGCACAGCAAGTAGTCTGGAGCTTGTTTAGCCCAATACCTGCTGGAGACGGTGGGCCTGTAGGTGTATTTGCAAACATTGTACACTCCTTTATCAGTGGAAACTTTTCTAATTTGTTTTTCAGGTCTAACCAGCTGCCCGGCATCTTTGGCTTGTTTATCACTGCTGGTGTAATGCTAATTCTAGTTTATACACAGGGAATCAAAATCGAGATTCCGATCGTATCTACAAAGTACCGAGGATTTTCAGCGGTTTATCCAATCAAATTGATGTACGTTTCCAACATTCCAGTAATTTTGGCATCAGCACTTACAGCTAACGCCGTCTTTATGGGACAGATGCTTTGGGCAAACCTCAACCCGCGTAATGCCAATCAAATTTTGAACTTCTTGGGAATGTTTGATCCTACAGCGCCATCTACTCCTACCGGAGGTATACTCTATTACATTACGGCCCCGCGTGGACTGGATATAGTTGCACTTGACCCGATGCGTGCAGTATTGTATATCTTATTCATGGTAGGAATTGTAGTTCTGTTTGGTAGGTTGTGGATTGAACTTGGAGGACTGTCTGCAAAGAGTGCTGCAAAGAATCTTCTTGATGCAGATGTACAAGTTCCAGGCTTTAGGCGCTCAAACCAACCCGTTGAAGCTCTTTTACAAAAGTATATTCCGTCAGTTACAATACTTGGTTCTATTATTCTTGGTCTTTTAGCTGGTACATCAGATGTTTTGGGAACATTTGGATCTGGAACAGGAATGTTGCTTACAGTAGACATTTTGATTAACTATTATAACTTGTTAATAAGAGAAAAAGTAGAAGAGGTAATGCCATCCCTGGGTGCCTTGCTTGGCAGAAAATAAGCGAGTAATAATTGTAGGAATTCCAGGTGTTGGAAAGACTACTATAGTATCAAGGGTTGTAGAATTATTAAGAGAAAAAAAAATTAGCGTAAATGTTTCAATCTTTGGAACTGTAATGTTTGAAGAAGCAAAAAAGAATGGAATCACAAACAGAGATGATTTGCGCAAACTTTCAGTGCCAGAGCAAAAAAAACTCCAATCCATGGCAGCAAAAAAAATTGCTTCAATACCTGATGACGTTGTAATTATAGACACCCATGCGTTTATTGCAACAAAAGAGGGCTTTTACCCAGGATTGCCTCACAACGTATTGGAAATTTTAATGCCTGATAGTTTTATCATGATTAGCGCAAGACCAGAAGAGATCTACAATAGAAGAATGAAGGACACAACACGTAACAGAGATATTGTCTCAATAGACACAATTAAAAAAGAACTGGACGTTACAAGCGCAATGCTTTCTACATGTTCAATTTTATGTGGCTCTCCAATTAAGATGGTTCTCAATTCCCAAGGAAAGATAGATGAGGCAGCTAAAGGAATTGTAAGTGCGATGGGATTCAACAATGGAACTTAGCGTTATCTTTAATTTTCTAAATTCAATCTTTTTGCAAATACCCGGTCTGTCTAGTGGACCACTTGGAAGCGCAAACCCCTTGGTAAAGGGAATGATTGCATCAGCATTTGGAATTGTTGGAATTGCAATAGGACTAAACTTGTTTAATGCAATAATAAAACGAAAGATAGTTGACCAAAACAAACTCAAAAGATTGATGAAGGAAACAAGAGCGTGGCAAAAAGAAAGGATGGCAGCCTTTAGAGCAAAAGATCAAGAAAAAATTGATGAGATAAATAAAAAATCTGCGTATATGAGCAAGATGAACATGGAATTGATGCAGATGAACATGAGACCAATGATGTATACATTTGTTCCATTGATTTTGATATTTTACTTTGTACTTCCACATCTATTTGCATATACCGTTGCAATAGCTCCATTAGATCTAAATTTTGTTCCAGGAAACTTTTTCCAGCTTACATGTACAGCGGCAAAAGTGGCAGAGTCTCAATTACCAAACCACCCACAGATATGTCACCATGTAAATGAAATGTACTTTTGGGCTTGGTATTTTCTTTCATCCATTGCCTTTAGCGGAATTATAATGCGACTCACCAAAACCACTATGGATACAGACTGAGTTGCTAAAATCAGTAATAATTTCTGGTCCACCTGCCATTGGTAAAACTACAGTAGCAAAAGGGCTAGCAAAAGAATTTGATCTAAAATATCTCAGCGGAGGCGATGTTTTAAAAGAACTAGCTGAAGAACAAGGCTTTAGGACAGGGCGCGATGACTTTTGGGACACTAGTTTTGGCATGGAATTTTTAAGCATGAGAAAGACAAACCACGAGTTTGATAAAAAAGTAGATGAGAAGCTAAAGAAACTGTTCTTGGAAGGAGGCAAAATCATAACAAGCTATACTCTTCCTTGGCTTGTACAAGATGGAATCAAGATATGGCTTGCTGGTTTGCAAGAAAACAGCGCAAAAAGGATGACAATACGAGATGGAATATCTTTTGAAGAAGCGCTTAAGATTGTAGAAAAACGATACCAAGAAAACAAAATGATCTACAAAGAACTTTATGGTTTTAATTTTGGTGACGACCTATCAGTGTTTGATATAATAATAAATACAGATAACCTTGGGGCAGATGAAGTACTTTCAGTTGCAAGATCGGTAGTAAAAGAAAGATATGGTGCTAAAACAACTACAAAATCTTAGAGTAATAGACCAAGACATAACAAACGAGTCATATGGTACCTATTGTGAGAAAAGAACCGTCGAACAACTTCTTAACTATGGCTTTATTTTGTTGGACAAACCAAATGGTCCAACAAGTCATGAAACTGTAGCGTGGATCAAAAAAATTCTAAACATTCCCAAGGCAGGACATAGTGGAACACTTGATCCAATGGTCTCTGGAATCTTGCCAATTGGCCTTGGTGAGGCCACAAAGGCATTGATTGTATTACTTTTAGGTCCAAAAGAATATCATGCACTTGGCAGACTGCACACACTTCACTCAAATGAAAAACTACAAGCTGTTCTAAAACAGTTTACTGGAAAAATTTACCAAAAGCCTCCACAGCGCTCTGCTGTTTCACGACAGACAAGAGTCAGGAGTATTTATGAAATTGATGTAGTTGAACAAAAGGAGAGACTAATTCTTATGAGAATTTTATGTGAAGCTGGAACATATATTAGAAAAATTTTCTATGACATTGGTGAGGTTCTGGGTTCTGGTGCTACAATGATTGAGCTAAGAAGAACTCGTGTGAGTCAATTCAATGAGGACTCTAACCTTGTAAAAATGCATGACCTTGTAGACGCGTATGCAATGTGGAAAGAAAAAGGCGATGATTCAAAACTACGTCGAATACTGATGCCAATAGAATATACACTAAGTGAGTTAAAATCAGTAGTAATTCGTGACTCTGCAGTAGACGCACTGTGTCACGGGGCGCAGCTTGCAATACCGGGTATATTGGAAATTTCACATGGTATAGCAAAGGGAGATCTTGTTGGAATCTACACACAAAAAGGAGAGGTTGTAGCTCTTACAGAAGCAATCTTGTCAGAATCTGAAATTGTAGAAAACACAAAAGGATTTGCATTTCAATTAAAGCGAATCATCATGGCACCAAACACATATCCAAAGAATTGGCGTACAAAAGCAGTAGTTAACAATTAAAAAGGAAGTAAATTTACTTTTCAGAGTTGATACCAAAAGGCGCTATCATTTGTATTGTACTTGGAGTAGTTGGGAGCGGTGTGGTAGGAATTTTCTTTGCAGAAATTGCTAACGAAACTCCAACCCTTGTTTATGTGCAAGGCCCTTCACTTTCTGTAATAACCGAAAAAACAAACTTTCGACTTGGTGATCCAATTAATATCAAAATAGTAAACTCTGGCACAATTCCTCTGACATTTTCAGATGCATCATATGGCTTGAAGATAAAACAGCTTGACGGGATTGTGTTTTATTCTCCTGTGTCTGCTCAGGTAATATCAGTTCTTGAACCTAAAGAGGAAAAAACATTTGTGTGGAACCAGACAAAATCTGATGGCAGTAAAATAATAGAAGGAAGGTACAAGATTGTTTCAAACACAGACTCGACATCAGGTAACGTGCTAGAAAAATCAATTACAATAAACATTCTAAAATAATCAAGTTGAGATTTAACTCATCTTATACAAGTATATTCTAGTGTTTTCATTTACTACAGTAGGATCAGTTTTTACACCAAGATCAATAAAATACAACTCTATTTTTCTTGCAATGTCAGTAGAAGATGCTGTACGATAAATCCAGCCATCACTTTTCTCACTTACACGGTAATCTCCAAAAAGTCTCTGTCTGGCATCTCTTGCAATACCAACACACCATTCAGAATATTTTCCACCCCATCCTAAAACGTATTCTTTGATTTCCGTTTTAATGACTTCTTCTTCAACTTCAGACATGGCAAAGAGTACTTTTTCTTGTATAAATCAATTTAATGACCACAATAACGATAGTTGTTCTTTATATTAAAAATTACAATTATTGATTAGATGAAATCATCTATGGCTATTTTCTTTTATGACGTAGCTACACAATTTGTAAATAATTAAAATAACAAAGGTATAAAGGCGTAACATGGAGAATTTAATTCATAAGCCAAAATGAAATCTCACTTAAGATATTAGAAGCGTATTCTCGTGATGTTGGAAGGAGTGTTGCACGTGTTGATTCTGATTCTATGAATGCACTGGGAGTATCAGCAGGTGATATTTTAGAAATCAAAGGAAAAAGAAAATCAGTTGCAAAGGTTCTCCCACTTTATCCCTCAGACGAGAGAAATGGAATTATCAGAGTAGACGGTCTTGTACGAAGCAACACAGGAGTAACAATAGGTGACACCGTCACACTGCGAAAGATAAAGACAGTTGCAGCTGAAACGATCATAGTTGCACCGCTTGATTCAGTGCCTCCAATAGATGAAAAATATCTTACTGATTCCCTAGAAAGCATCCCTTTGATAAAAGGCGACAATGTAATGGTTCCGTACTTTGGTGGTAGGCTTACTTTCCAAGTCATTGGTGTAACACCTCCAGTTGAAGCAGTACTTGTCACTAAAAAAACAGTATTTCACATTGCTGAAAAAGGAGAAATTTTACGCGGAGTTCCTCAGGTGTCATATGAAGACATTGGCGGTCTGACTAATGAAATTAAAAAAGTTCGTGAAATGATTGAGCTCCCAATGAAGCATCCAGAGATCTTTGAAAAGCTGGGAGTAGAATCACCAAAAGGCGTATTGCTTTTTGGAGTACCAGGAACCGGAAAGACGCTTTTAGCTAAAGCAGTAGCAAATGAAAGCAATGCTCACTTTATCAGCATATCTGGTCCTGAAATTATGAGCAAGTTTTATGGAGAAAGCGAAGCAAGACTAAGAGAAATTTTCAAAGAAGCAAAAGAAAAAGCTCCTTCTATAATTTTCATTGATGAAATTGATTCTATTGCTCCAAAAAGAGAAGAGGTAATAGGTGAGGTTGAAAGAAGAGTAGTTTCCCAAATGCTTTCACTCATGGATGGTTTGGAGGGAAGAGGAAAAGTAATTGTAATTGCAGCAACAAACAGACCAAACGCACTAGATCCAGCCCTTAGACGACCGGGAAGATTTGATAGAGAAATTGAAATCAGAATACCAGATAAGAAGGGAAGACTTGACATCCTTTTGATACATACAAGAAATATGCCACTAACCGAAGATGTAAACTTGGAAAAACTTGCAGCAATAAGTCATGGATATGTAGGAGCTGATTTGGAATATCTCTGCAAAGAAGCGGCAATGAAATGCTTGAGAAGATTATTGCCAGAAATTAATTTAGCAGATGAAAAGATCCCCACTGAAACTTTGGAAAAACTCATTGTAAATGCAGAAGACTATCAGTTTGCATTACGCGAAGTCACTCCAGCTGGAATGCGCGAAGTATACCTTGAAACACCTGATGTAAAATGGGATGAGGTAGGAGGATTAGAAAATGTAAAGCATGAACTACAGGAAGCAGTAGAATGGCCAATGAAATATCCTGAACTTTACTCCAAATTAGGTTACAGGATGCCGCGTGGAATTTTACTTTATGGACCAAGTGGAACTGGAAAGACACTTTTAGCTAAAGCGGTAGCAACAGAAAGCGAAGCCAATTTTATTTCAGTTAAGGGTCCCGAATTACTATCAAAATGGGTTGGAGAATCAGAACGCGGAATAAGAGAAATATTTCGAAGGGCAAGGCAAGCTTCACCATGTGTCATTTTCTTTGATGAGATTGATTCTATTGTTCCCGTACGGGGGATGGGAGAAAGTGCTGTTACTGAAAAAGTTGTTAGCCAGCTCTTGACAGAACTTGATGGCATTGAAAGTCTAAATGGGGTTGTGGTTATTGCAGCAACAAACAGAGCAGACATGATTGACAAGGCGATGATAAGACCTGGAAGATTTGACAAGATGGTACTTGTACCAATGCCAGAAAAGGAGGGAAGACTCAAAATACTAGAGATAAACTCTAGGGGAATTCCTATTGATAAAGAAAAAAGAATTGCAGACACCCCTAACCCAAATTATGTAGATCTAGAAAAGATTGCAGAAGCTGCTGATGGTTTGAGTGGAGCAGATGTTGCATCTATTGCAAATACAGCAGCATCTCAAGTCATACATGAGTTCCTTGACAAGTACCCTGACCCAAAAGAAGCAGAAAAACAGGCAGAGACTGCCAAAGTTACCATGAAGCACTTTGAAGACGCTCTCCGAAAAGTTAGGACTCAAAAAGATCTAAAGACTGGCGAAAAGATAACAGTCTCACACTTTATGTGATTTCAGAAAAAACATTCGACACTAAACTTTCTGTTTTTTGATTATGTTTTCCTTCTGATCTTTCTTACGTACATCACGGATATTGCAACTATAGAAGCAGCCACACCATAAACCACGTACTGAATTTGGGAAAACCCGATTCCGGATTGAACTGCCAAATCTTTTGGAATTATTCTATAGATTGTACCGTCTGACAAAGATACAATATACAACAACCCATCAGGTCCTTGTTTTACATCGGTAATACATCCAAAACCCGTCCCAAAGATGATCTCATCCATAGATTCACCTATGT
>JBGPWD010000124.1:0-3000 GCA_041492015.1 Nitrosopumilaceae archaeon | reverse complement strand
AACATGATACTTAGAATTGATAATGTTGTAGCTTCATCAAAAACTACACCAAGTTCTCCGCCTGGGCAGATGCCAAACATGGGAATGTAAAATAGTTATCTTTTATTTTTACAAGTTTTTAGCGTTTTTATTCAGGAGCAAAAGGTTTGCTGTTTTTTACACTTTCTAAAATGCGTTGTAACTAGAAAATTTGATTCTTATCTATTTTTCTAACAGACATCTTCCATCTTTTTTTACCTCGTTTAGAGAGATTTCTAATTATTCGTCTTCCAAGAGCATCAAAAACTTTGGAAAGATCCCAATCGATTTCAGTATAGCTGTATGTTCTGTATGGAGTAATTACCCTGAGGGTTACTTCAAAATGCTGCCTTTCTTTCACTGGACCACCATGGATTGTCTTTATGGACGCCCTTGCTTCTTCAACCTCAGGATAGACTTTGGTAAGATTTGCTATTATTTTTTGAAACTTTGTTCTTACAATCTCTGCATTACTCATGTCTTCAGGAAGTCCAACTATGTAAAGTGGAACTTCACTTGGAATCTTTGTCTCAAGTAAATTGAGCAGATCCTTGTATGTTATTATTCCATGAAGATTATCCCATAATGTGATTAAACAACAAGTTGTATCTGTCTTCAACATTGATTCTATTACGGTACTAAGTGAATCATTTGTACGGCATTGGGGAATACGAGTACTGCCAATATTACCTACAGGAGATTCCAGTCTTCTTAGCTGATTGAGTCCTTTTTGATCGCTTCCTATTCTTTGTTCTGGAGTTATGAGCTGGAGCATATGCATGGATGTTATGACATGAGAGACTTTGGAATCTTGAATTACTGGAAGGTGATCTATTCTTTTTGTTATCATTATGCTTCTTGCTTTGGCAAGATGTTCTTTACTGCTTATTGTAATTGGATCTGGAGTTAAAATAGTGTTAGATGTAATCCATTTCAAATTTTGTTGAGCTAAAAGCTCTACTATGTTTTTTGCTCTGACAACGCCTATTATCTCATTATTATCAACAACTGGGGCAGAACGCATTCGGTAATGAGTCATCATAATAGCTGCTTTTTCTATAGTGTCATTTTTGGACAAGGGTTGAATTTTGCGCAACAATGAATCAACTTTCATTTTAGAAATGTCTCGTGTACCTAGAAGATCTCTTGCATTTATTGTGAGAACAGAATTCTTATCGATACAAAAAACGTCATAACTATCATTTTCTAGCATGTTGCTTATTATTTTTGAAATTGTAAATGATGGCTCTATTGTTGTAGCAGAACTGAGGATGTTGTCTACCCTGCGTTCACGAATTCCCTTCAAATGTTCATACGTCGCTTGCCCTGAATTCATCTAGTTAGCACCTTCGAAATTAGATTTAATATGTTTATCATTTCCTTCTGTCAAGAAGTCTTTTCTGCACTATAAAAGAAGTTAAACTGATTTTCATGTTTAATAATTAAGTTCAATAATTGCATTTTACTTATCTCCTAACTTATTCTCAATAAATATTAGGTGTAATTATCAGTGTTGATATTGTTGGTAAGATGTTAAATCAACCATTTTGAAATAATATTTAATGATTAGGAGAAAAATTAAGAAGATACTTGTTTCGTTAGATGGTTCAAAAAACTCTCACAAAGGGCTGAATGAAGCAATTTATCTTGCAAGACAATGCGGAGCTACAATTACTGGATTACATATTGTTCCTATTTATCCTACAAGGTTTGGTGATATACTAGGACCTTTCAAAAAGGAGGCATTTAAGCAAGCACGAAAATTTATGGCTGAGGCAAAAACGATTTCAGCACAAAACGGCATTGTCTTTAATGAAAAAATTGTCTACGGTGAGGCAAAATTGGATATAGTTGAGTTTGCACATAGTAAAAGATTTGATCTTGTAGTTATTGGCTCACGTGGGTTTGGCCCAGTAAAAGAGATGTTTCTTGGAAGTGTAGCAAATTATGTTGTCCATAAATCCAAGATACCTGTACTAGTAGTCAAGTAATAGGGCGGTTGTCTGTCATGCATGATATTGAGGAACTGATTATCAGAAATGGAAATCTTAGAACTGCCTTTTAAACAAATTCTAGTATCATAACTCATGGTAAAAATCACACACAAAAGGCCACAGTTTCTTACACTGCCAAGATTTTCAGAACCATTGTTTGAACGAACATTTTGGCCTTTCTCAAGATTCACACATCCATGGTTTAGAATGGATCCGTGGGAAGAGATGGAAAGAGCGTGGACTGCATATCAAGACTATTTGGAAAGAGCATTTCAAGACATGCCAAGCTCAATGAAAAAGTTCACTGTAGACGTAACCTGTGATCTTGCTGATAAAGGAGACAAATTCGTTTTAACAGCGGATCTGCCAGGTATGGAAAAGGACGAGGTAAGTCTTAATGTTACAGACGGAGAAATAGAAATATCCGCTGAACACAAAGAAGCAAAGGAAGAAAAAAGGAAAGACTACATCAGACAAGAACGTTCTCAAGTGAGATATGAAAGAACTCTGTCTATACCAGAGGAAATTGTTGGTTCCAAAATAACTGCAAAGATGAACAACGGTGTTTTAACTGTAGAGTTACCAAAAAAGACATCCGCCAAAATAGAAGCACCAATTCCCATCAAAGTAGAGTAATCCTCTATCTTTTTTTATGAAAAAATTAGAGCTGAAAAATGATTAAAGTTTTGGGAGATAAATGACTCGTAGAATATTCATAAGTTATGCAACAGGAGATGAAACATATGTAAAAGAACTTCATGATTCACTCAGCAAATTAGAAAATATGGAGATTTACATTCCTGAATGGGTTCAAAAGAAGGATGTAAATTTTAATCTCAAAGTTAGAGAAGGACTCGATACTAGCAAAGTGGTAATCATTCTTATGACATTTAACAGCACAAATACAATATGGCTAAACCAAGAAATTGGTTACGCTACAGCCAAGAACATTCCAATAATTCCTATAATAGAAGAAGGTATTGATGTT
>JBGPWD010000088.1:0-3807 GCA_041492015.1 Nitrosopumilaceae archaeon | reverse complement strand
GAAATAGACGAATCAGCTCTTACAGGAGAGCCTTTGCCCAAAATAAAAAAAATGGGTGAACAGGTATTCAGTGGAACAATAAATGTAGGAAATGCATTTGAAATGAGAGCTAGTAAAATTAGCGGTGAAAGCCAATATGCAAAAATAGTTCAACTTGTTAGAAAGGCTCAACAGGAAAAAGCGCCAATTCAACGACTTGCAGATCGTTATGCAGTATGGTTTACACCAATAACAATTGGCATTAGCTTGCTTGGATGGATATTAACAAACAATGTGGAGACTATTCTTGCTGTACTTGTTGTCGCAACTCCGTGTTCACTAATATTTGCAACTCCAGTTGCCATCATAAGTGGGATAAATAGAGCAGCAAAATCTAACATAATCATCAAAACAGGAACAGCAATTGAACAAGTTGGAAAAGCTCAGGCGGTGGTTTTTGATAAAACTGGGACCATCACATTTGGAACACCCATAATAGAGGAAGTCATACCAACAAATAACATCAGTTCTGATGATCTTTTGCGCAAGGTTGCAAGTATAGAGCAATTATCCTCACACCCAACGGCTAGTGTATTAGTAAAGAAAGGACAAGAGATGTTTGGTAAGCTTCCAATTCCAACAAACTTTCATGAATTAGCGGGAGCTGGGGTGGATGGAGATGTTGATGGTGAACATATTGTGGTAGGATCTCAAAGTATCTTTGAAAATTTCATAGATTCGGGATTTGACGAATATATTCAGGAAGTAAAAAAGCAAATCAACTCAGAAGGAAAAATGTTAGCATTTGTAGGCATTAACAACAAACCTGCGGGTGTAATTGTATTTGGAGACAAGATACGTCCTGATGTCAATCCCCTGATGAACCATCTCAGAGAACTTGGAGTTAAACAGATCATAATGTTAACAGGTGACAATCTGGATAATGCAAAAAGTATTGCTCAGCAAGCTGGCATAACAGATCTTGAAGCTAATCTATTGCCCGAACAAAAATTAATAGTTGTAAAAAAACTAAAACAAGAATTTGAAAATATTGTGATGGTTGGAGACGGAATTAACGATGCCCCTGCCTTGGCAGCATCTACAGTAGGGATTGCAATGGGCGCACATGGTACTGCAATATCTGCAGAAGCTGCAGATGTTGTCTTGTTAGTTGATGACATTTCAAAAGTGTCTGCCATAATAGAGATCGGTCAAAAAACACTACGTGTTGCAAAACAAAGTATCGTTATTGGACTAGGCGTAAGCTTTGTTTTTATGGTAATAGCAAGCTTTGGATATATCCCGCCAGCAATAGGAGCATTGCTACAAGAAGTACTTGATGTAAGTGTCATTTTAAACGCATTACGTGCAAGGTAATGCTTGTCATCTTTACCTAGACAAATTCATTTTAACCAAGTTAAAAACACGATTATGACCGATAACCAAGGCGTTCTCGTCGATAAATCAAAATATCTATTCTAACAATTTTAGTTTGTAACCGTATTTACTCATGATTTCCTGTACTTCATCATCGCTTACTTGATCGAACTCTTGATAGAACTCACCGACTGCGTTGAAAATATAGGGAGATTGTAAAACCACCACTTTGTCTGCTATTTGATTTAGTTTATCAATGGTTTCTTGTGGTCCAACAGGTACGGCTATAATGAGTTTCTTTGGCTTTTGTCTTTTTACCCATCGAGCAGCTACAAACATAGTAGCTCCTGTAGCAATCCCATCATCAACTAGAACAATAGTTTTCCCAGCCAGATCATATTCTTTGCTTCCCCTAAATTTCATCAACCTTCGTTCTATTTCCTTCATCTGTCTTGCAATCTCTTCATCAACAAAACTTTCTGGGACATTTAGCATTCTAGTAATTTCTACATTGGGAAAATAACTTCCATCATGTATCAATGCACCTATTGCAAGTTCCGGATTATCAGGAGCACCGACCTTTCTTGAAACTACAACATCCAATTTACAATCCAAAATAGTAGAAATCACGTCACCGGTAACTACTCCACCTCTTGGTATTGCAAGAATTACAGGATTTTCTTTTTTTAACCATAGTAATTTTTCTGCAAGTTTTTTTGCCGCATCTGCTCTATCTTTGTAAATTATGTCCATTATTTCTCACTCTGCTTTGCTAAATGAATCACAAACCAATCAGCTGCAAGTCGTGCTACCACTTCAAGTGTCCCAGGCTCTTCAAAAAGATGAGTAGCTCCAGGGACTATTACCATTTTTTTCTCAGTTTTTAGTTTATCAAGTGCCTCTTGGTTCATGTCTATTACTGGATAATCATTTCCTCCCACTACGAGAAGAGTCGGAGATTGAACCTTATGCAATACTGGACCAGCAAGATCAGGCCGTCCTCCTCTTGAGACAACTGCTTTAACGACTTTAGTATATTGAGATGCTGCGACAAGAGCTGCGGCAGCACCAGTACTAGCACCAAAGTAACCAATATTGAGATTTTTTGTTTCATTATTTTTCAAGAGCCAATCAGTAGCTCCGATTAGTCTTTGTGCTAAAAAATCAATATCAAATCTAAGTTGTGCTGTTTGATCATCAATTTTTTCTTCTTGTTGCGTTAATAGATCAATTAACAACGTAGCAAGGCCAGCTTTGTTAAGCACTTCAGCAACATACTTGTTTCTTGGACTATGCCTACTACTACCGCTTCCATGTGCAAAAAGTACAATGCCTTGTGCATTTTTTGGAATGAAGATATTACCTTCTAATTTCACCGCGCCCGCTCTTACTGTTATTTCATCTTTGAAGTCCTTCTCAGATTTTTTGTGGGACTCTCCGTAACCTATCATTCCGTCTAAAATCATAGAATGTGTATCTGCTTTACAACATCCGCACTTTAATTTTATACAATCTCTTGCCAAGCCATGATTACATTCTTGGCATGTACACACAGTATCACGTGAAACTTGGTCTAATGGATTAGATTGCTTATTCATTACCATACCTTTTGCATGATCAAATTGTTTTTCTAAATGATATTTTAATTCCGAACCTGATTATCAGCATCGATAATAGTTTTAGTCTGATAATCATGATCATCTTTTTATTTTATAAATGCCTAGTATACATCGGATAGCAGTCATACAGGTAGGAACGTTAAAGCGGGTAACCGAATTGACTGACGAGGTCTTAGGATCAGAAGCTGCTCCTAGATGGCTGTTATCCATTATAATTATCAAAATCGATATTCAGGAGTTGATTTAATTGCTTTATGTCATAATTTTACCAAATGGCAATAAAAAACGATTACAAGAAAATAATGGTTCCTTACGATGGTTCCAAATTCTCTCAAAAAGCATTAGAAATTGCAATTGAGATATCTAAAAAATTTACTGCCTCACTTTACCTTGTTACGATAATAGATGTTAGTAGCGTAAGTCCGCCTGGTGCCCTTCTTGGCTCACAAAAGAAAGTAATGAAAAAATCAATTGATGTAATTAAATCTGCTACAACACACAAAGTTGAAAAAATGTTATTAGAAAAAGTATCAATTTGTAAAAAAAACGGCATTGATACGCATTATGAAGTTCTAGATGGTGCACCTTCTGATGCAATACTAAAATTAATTAAAAAATTGCGTATCGATCTTGTCGTTATAGGAAGTCATGGGCTTTCAGGCTTCAGTAAAATAAAGGCATTAGGAAGCGTTAGTAGAAGGGTTTCAGAGCTAGCTAGTTGTCCTGTCCTGATATCACACTAGATCTAAAAGTAAAATTACCAAATAGGCATCCAAAAATAATTTCAATTATGTTTAAGGTGGAATTGGTTTTGCCTTAAGAGTGCCTTGTT
>JBGPWD010000015.1:0-9017 GCA_041492015.1 Nitrosopumilaceae archaeon | reverse complement strand
CCCTTTGTAAATATGAATCAGATTGTTTTATTTTTTTACAGCGATAATATTTTTAAGCTTGATGAACTAACTCAAATGGTACAAAAAATTACAGGTGTACGTTCCGTTGATCTTTTCATACCAAAGAAAATTTCATTTCCACAACAATGGATAAAAAATAGTATCAGAGAAGTAAAAGATTCAAAAAGACTTCATCTTTCATATCAAATACATTCATAATTGTTTTTAAACTCATAAGAGAACGCCTTTTATGAAGAAGAAAATCTACGAAGGTAAAGTTCTATCCTTAAGCATCTACGATATCTTAGTCAACAAACGAAAGGTTAGACGTGAAGTCATTGAACATAGAGGTGCAGCAGCAATGCTTGCAATTGAGAATGGTAAGGTGATTTTGGTAAAACAGCACCGTTTTCCGTACGGTTATGCTCTTGAGATTCCTGCCGGAACCTGCAATAAGCGAGAAAATCCACGAACGTGTGCCTTCAGAGAACTAAAAGAGGAGACTGGCTATGAGGCAAAAAAGATGACTCCTTTGATAAAGTACTATCCTTCAATTGGATACAACACTGAGATAATTCACTGCTTTGTTGCATCTGGAATTAAAAAGTCAGGCAATCTGAGATTGGATGATGATGAAATACTATCTGTAGTGAAAATTGATTTTAAAAAAGTAGTAAAAATGATCCTATCTGGAAAAATTGTTGATTCAAAAACAATTTGTGCCGTTTTGGCCTATGATATGAAGAAAAAATTAGTTTGAAAATTGCTTACGAATCATACTAATCAAAGATCCAATGTCATTTCTTAGCTCACTTCAGCTAATCCCACTATAGCCCTAGGAAATACATCCTTACGTTGTTCTTCTACTTTCAAATATTGTTCATAGCCTGTGATGGGTTGTAACGAGTTTTCATCCATTATCTTGTAATTAGATATATTTGCCTTTTTGAATAGTTGTTCTAAATCATGCTTTGAAAACCATTTTGAATAAATACCTTTTTTTGTTCTAAGTATGGAATTATCTTCATCTTGTTTTGAATTTATTATTTCTCCAACAGTTTGTCTTACTTCTCTTCCATAGAAGGTTTTCAATCCAAAATCTTTGAAAAGTTTTTTGTTAAAGACTGAAACTATTATTGTGCCATGTGGCAAGGCTAACCTTTTCATTGATTCTAATAATTGCACTTGCAAATCCACGTTTTCCTGATTACCTAATGTTTGAAAGGTGCACACTATTACTTTGTAGGTTTGATCAAATTGTTGGTTAAGATGAAAGTTCTGGGCAATACCTGTGATTGGAAATATTCTCTTGTATAGATATTGACCAAGTCCATATTTTTTTAGTATCCGTGTAGAATGAGAAATCATTTCTTCTGAATAATCAATTCCAATGATATTGCGCAGATTCTTGTCATACATCTTATCATAACTATAAAGAGCGCTAGTTTCTGAATTTCTTTTCAATTCTTTACATGAATTAATACCAATCTTAGATCCCAATAATATCAGATATCTGCCTGGACCAGAACCCGCATCTATGAAAGTGACTTCTTTATTCTTCAACAGACTATCTAGATAACTTTTAATGAATATGTCTTCAAATCGTTCGTAAGAACGAGCTGACCATGCAGCTTGTGTTGGATGAACAACATTTTTGAAATATTGTTTTGCCATGTATTTACTGGCTAGAATTCCTTTTACTAGATCTTGCTCATTTTTGGAAAGCTGGTTCACGTGAAATTTATCTTTGATTTTTCGCTCTAAAATTCCTCTTGTACAAATTTCCTTTCTTATTTTCGGTGGCAACAGATTCAGATAGTCATTCTTAAAAGAATATGTTGAATCGCAGCTGGTACATTTAAGATCTAATTCATTATCTGATGAGTTTCCGTTTTTAAATTTTAGAGAAGAGCTACACGTTGGACACTTTACTATTAAATTTTTTTGAATTTGTGATATCATCATTTTGTAGCTCGAGTGACATCATCAAAGTTTTCATTGTCTTTTTTTCTAGTATTTTTTTGTTTTGAAGAGCTTTCTTCTTTTATGTAAGTGTCATAAGTGCGAAATACCTGTCTTATACTCTTCAAATATTTTTCAAAGTCAGGAATTTTTATGGGTTCATAGAAATAGTTCGTGTGCACCTTGGTCAGATTGTTTTTGGATAACCCGACACCCTCAAGTACATGAATAGGTTTGCTATCAACTGAATGAACCCATCCAAGTGACCTGATTTTTTCTACCAATTCTTCGAAAAGACTTAGCTCATTTGTAACTATTCTTAAAATAAAATCATAGTTTTGACCTTCTCCCTGAACAAGGTCTATAGCTGTCACGATACCGTATTCTCTACTTATTTCAACTAAATTACTATACATCTCAGAGTATGGAATTACTCTTCGTTCAAAAAGTGGATTCTGTGATTTTATGAAAGTATACCATTGGTTATCAAATAATTTACTTGGATCTACTAGAATCCACTTTATTTTGTCATCTTTCTTACTGTCTTCAGTGTTGTTATGTTCTAGTATAACGCCTTTTTTTATGAGCTCATCTAGTCTGTTTTTGACATTATCCCGAGAAAGAACGTATCCGTATCTTTCAAGATCCTTGTTTGCTGTATCTGGAGTGGCACCACTTTGTAATACGTGAAGAATAAGTAAATCTAGAGGGCTGATACCATTCTTAGTCAGGTTCTTCACAGGCACAACATTGTCAGGACTATCTGTACTCCTACCTACCATACTCATAAGCTGCCTACTATTGTTAAAAATATTTACTACACTTTTGTCGCAAAAATGTTGAACTGTGGTTTTTAGGCACCATAGTCTTGCTCACAAAAGCGAAATTTCGGATTTTTTGTTGCAAAAAGTGTTCAAATAGATTAATAATTTTTCAGCCAAGTGTGACCATGACATCAATACCAACAATTGAACGCATTGAGGAATCGCAATGCAGTACGTGTTCACAAAACTGCACAAGACTATGTGTGACATGCGGATGTGCCTTTTGTAGTAAGCATCTGTTATCACATTCTGGCGGATGTGGTAACGAATATCATAAAATCATCCGCACAATCCTTCGAGACGATGTAAAAGATGGTTTAACACGTGTACTGGAAGTAGTGTTGCGGTCCATATGATAACAGTAAAACAATACAAAGAATCCCCTGACGAGTCCGTGAAACTCGGACGAAACAACGTATCTGTTGTCGGGAGAAATCGAGGAGGTGAAAATAGAGAATGATTGAAAACATGGAAAAGAGAGAATTTCAAACTACCGACAAAGGTAAGAAAATGAATAAGAGATCTCAAATCTGCGTTTTTGCAGGCGTTTTAGCAGCGCTAATCGTTGTAACTAATTTTGGCTTTGCTTGGGCAGATACCGGAGCAGGCAACACCAATACAATATTGGCAAGCGATAACATAAAGAATGACCCCACAGCAATGAAAATTCTTCAAAACATCGAAGTATTCAAGCAACGATATGCTGCAATGCAACTCAAACAACAGTTGGTAGATCAACAAAGCAAGTTCGTAGAAGAACAACGCAGAATTGCAAGCGAACACTTGCAAGTGGATCTTGCAGGCATGAATAACGGAAATAATCTAGCTACACCCAGAAATGCATACGCAGTCTTTGTAACGCATGTGGATAATTCTGCGCAGAATCTTTTCTGGGAGCAATTTAACTTCATGCACGCAAAAGTTCAGAATGGAAAAGATGCAATGAACAGAGTGCTCAAAAATGGAGGCACTATGCAAGAAGCTTTGCAGGCATACAATAACGAAGCTGCAATCCACAAAGACCAACTGATAAGCATCAACAAGAACCTGAACGTCAAATACAATCTTGCAGATGGAAAAGTCCAGAGCTTATTCAACAAAGATGGAAAGCTGAACAGAAACGCATAAACCCAATTTTTTTTTAATTTTTATTTATTTCATATATTTCTAGCCATGAGCCATGTCATCAAGCTGGACTTTTTTTAATACTTTCTTGCCGCTCTTAACACTAATCAACGGATTATTTTCATATCCGTCAGGTAACTTTACAACCGAAATACTGCCCTCATAAGCGTGTCTTGGTTTATCTATTTTTGTATCAGTCCAAACACATACCACCTCCCCACATAAGATAATACAGTCTTCTATTGTTTGACCACTATTTCTAATTCTTATATGTTGAATCCCATCCTCAATGAACTTTTCCAATGTAAAATAGTGCTCTTTTGATATTTTTTTTGCAATTTTTGTTCTAACGAGCCAAGTTATGATACCTATTATTCCGAATGCTATTACTGATGTAGCTACACCCCATAGCAGCCCAATACTTGGATTGTTGGTGTTATTTGCAGGTGATGGAGTGTAGTTGGATGTCTGTTGTGTAGGTATGGTTTCTTTAGAATGAATTGTCTGATATCTAAGAAGACCAGACAGATTATTGTTTATAGTACCTGTTGTTTGTGTGATATTAGAAATTATACTTCTAGGATCTTTAATGACTATAAGTTGCTGATAATCACTTTGTGTTAAGATGGCAGCTGTTAATGTGGTTCCATCTGATGGTGTAAAGTCAAATTTTACATTTGTGACAGGTTGCTGTGTTGTAGTTGACGGTGGAGATGTTAGTGGTGGAACAGATTGTGATGGAGTTATGGGTTGTACTGGCTGTGATAGCAGAATGATAGCAGAAGCTTCGTTTGATGGATTACTAGTAGTATGATCAGAGTAAATTGCTGAGACCCTGTAAGTGTAAGTACCAGTTGTTAGTCCTACAATTGAATATTTTTTTGTATCGTTATGAGTGTTATCATCTATTATTACATAATCACCTGGAGCTCGTTTCCATTCAATTTTGTAACCAACTATATTTTGCTGGTAATTCTCTATTGGTGGAAGCCAAGAGAGGGTGATCTGAGTAGGAGAGACTGCTTTTACAATGAGTGGTCCAGGTATTGTTGATGGGCTTATATGATTATTCTGGTATACAATAACGCCATCCAGATCATTAGTTATTGATTCTGGAGTTGATACTGCATTAGAAATTATACTTCTAGAATCTTTTTTGTATTGTAATATTTGATAATCGGTTTGTGTTATTATTACAGCTGTTAATGTGGTTCCATCTGATGGTGTAAAGTCAAATTTTACATTTGTGATTGGTGAGGAAGATGACGGTGTTGGTGGAGGTACTGATGTCGGAGTTGGAGTTGCAGATGCTGCGTTTGATGGATCAGTGGTGGCATAGTCAGAGTAGACTGCTGAAACTCTATAAGCGTAGGTAGTGCCAGTCGTCAATCCTGTTAGAGGATGTGTTGTAATTATACTGCCAGTGTTTTCTATTATTGTATAAAAAGCACCAGTGCTTAACCTCTGTTCGATTTTATAACCAATGATTGTTTTTCCATAGTTTTGTGTTGGTGCATTCCATGAAAGATTGATCTGAGTAGGAGAGACTGCTGTTGCAGTTAGCTCTGTTGGTGTAATTGTTGGTATTGATGTTTTTGCTTGTGCAGAACTTGGTGCAATTGCCCAAATTCCAATTATAACAATAGACACAGCTACAAGAACAAGAAATTGATCAGATTTCATTATCATGTATTTTAAGAGGTTTTAAATAAATTGATCACATCTTTTGTTCTTAATCATGTTCTTTTGATAAATTTTGAAA
Organism: Nitrosopumilaceae archaeon; assembly: GCA_041492015.1. Taxonomy (GTDB): domain Archaea; phylum Thermoproteota; class Nitrososphaeria; order Nitrososphaerales; family Nitrosopumilaceae; genus TA-20. The sequence continues at coordinate 3,344 of JBGPWD010000015.1, read as the reverse complement.
AAATCCATTAGAACTAGATGTAGAGTAGAATCAACTGAAATATGTTCAATATTGTAGATGCACGAATACATACTACAACTTTAAAGATGTCTTATGCACAAAACATCCCTATGCTAAAATTAAAGTGCAAAGATGCTGGATTTGACTGCAAATTTGTCGCAAAAGGCAAGACAGAAGATGAAATTATGCAAAAGGCTGCGGAACATGCCATGAAAGACCATGGAATGAAACCAGAAGACATGACTCCAGAGATGAAAGCGAAGATCAAATCTCATATTCACAAGTCTTTGTTTTGAGGAATTTGTTTTATCAAAACAATACTATAACATTTATTCTAGATTAGTGTGTAAATGTTAGTGAAATTCAATTTTCTTTTAATCGTTTTAGTTATAGGAATCATGGTAGCAATATCATTACCAGAAGCAATAGCTATGAGTAAAACAGATAGCATTACAAAAAATGTACCTGTTACAAAAATAATTCTAGTAACAAAATACTCAGATCATGTCAGAATTTCATATTCATTTTTCATAAATGCCAAAGTTTACTACGCTAATCAGAATCCTTCCGGTAATTTTGATCAATACTATGGATTTATTCCTAATGCCAAACTAACTGTTCGGATCTTAGATCCCAACGGAGTTTTAGTAAAATCATTTACAGGTGTTACAGATAATCACGGGTATTATTATCAAACATTTAGAATTCCTGATAACTCTCGTGTAGGCACCTACGCTGTTCTGGTTTCTGCACAAATGGGTGATTCTACAGATAGTAAAAAACTCCCACTGTTTATACAACCTCATCGACAGCGTTAATCAATAATTACCAGTTTGTTTTAGTAAGAAAATCTATTCTAGTGTTATCATACAATTTTCACAAATCCAAATTTTCTTTCCTGTATTTTTGAAATCATATGCAATAAGATATCTATGTAATTTGCATGACGGACAGAACCCAAAGCTCATACTATCACAAACGATTCTTTGCTTGTATAGTTTTTTAGGAATTTAATCTCATTAATAATTTAGCTACTGTTACACCAATATTTTTTACTTGGTCTTCTTGTGTTTTATTTTTCAGTGTTCCATCAGAGTTAAAGACCTCATGAGCTTTTGCTATGGCTACCTGATCTGGTATAACAAGGACACCAATATTTTCAAGTATAGAACGGACAGTAACCAAGCCCCTAAGACCGCCCAATCCACCAGGAGAAGCGCTCATCAAACCTGCTATCTTACCTTTGTAACAAGCTAAAGGGCTTTCGCCCTCGGTTTGTCTTGATGTCCAATCAATCGTGTTTTTAAGAACTCCAGAAATAGAGCTATTGTATTCTGGTGAAGAAATGAGAAATCCTTGGTGTGTTAACATTAGATCCTTAAGCTTGCGTGTATTAGCAGAAAGTCCTTCTCGTTGTTCTAAATCGCCATCATAAAGTGGCATCGGAAAATCACGAAGATCAACGAAGGTAGCTTCAACACCCATGTCTATTGCTCCATTAACAGCAATTTTGACTAATTTTTTATTAAACGAGTCACTACGAGTACTACCTGCAAATGCCAGAATTTTTGGTTTTGTCAATGTCTGAGAATCCTGGTTTTGTTGATTTAAGTTTTGGTTTAATTATTATAATATTCGCTACCATTTTTGAGATAGTTTCAGTTACGTGTAGACTGGCTTTACAAGGTCTGCCATATCGTTCCAACACCGTGCAATTCTATCAAATGAATAAACAACATCAAACAGATCAATTGATGTCTGTTTTTTTGTTTCAAGTAAGGTACGAATATCTGAAATTTTTTTATGATAGTTTCTATGTAGTGTTATGGCTTCAATAGCAAGTGACCTGTTATGGTTTATGAATGCCTCAATTGATTTTTCATGAATCTTCTCAATATCTTTTGAGACATCATAGATCTTTTTAAAATCAGCTGGTATTAGAGAAAGATCTGTAAGTGAATTTGCAAGCTCTACTATTGTATCACCCGCAGCCTCAAGTAGATTTGCGGCAATTCTGTAATCTAAAATGTCAATGTTTTCAAGATTTAGTGCGTTTGCAAGTTTTTTGTCAATCATTGTGCTTCGAATCAATCTTACAAGTAAAAAATATTGTCTATCTATTTCGTCATCTCTATTTGGCATTGTTTGTAGTACAGTTTTGTCGAGAGATGTCAGTGTGTTTAGTGTGTCACGAAACATTCCAAGTGCAATTGAGCTCATGCGTTTTAGAATTTTTTCTGGACTAAGTGTTGTTGCATCCAATAAAAAATGCACATTTATATTTGATGAATCTTCGTCAACAATTTCCATGCCAACCAATCTGCGCATTGATGTTCTGATCTTTTCTCTGTCTTCAATTGATATGGTTGATTTACCTTTGATCTTGATTATATCATATCCAAGAAGATAGGCACCTGTGATATCTGCAATAATGTTTTCTCCTTTTGAAACCGGATATGATATGGTTACTTCTTTTGGTGGTCTGCTATCTCCAGACGGAGTAATTGACAGACTGTTTGAACCTGTTTCTATCTCAACTTCGTCACTTTTTTCTAGCTTGTTTGCATCGATCCATACTTTTGGTAATGAAACCAGAATACTGCTACCAATTTTTTGCAGGCGTCGAATGAATTTAGTCAGTTTAAATCAATTTATATAATTTAATCGTCATTTTTATATTTTATGTAAATTTAAACTCCGCCATGCAAGCAATAGCCTTCTGTCCAGGTCACATTACTGGTTTTTTCAAAGCAGAGATGGAGGAGAAAAGACCTGAGCTTCAAGGTTCTATTGGGGCTGGATTTTGCATAAAAGAAGGTGTTACTACACATGTCAAGGTCTCAAGCTCTGAAAAACCTGGTTTTAAGATCAAAGTAACTGGTTATCAATCAGACAACACCCAAGTCTCTGAATTTGTAATTGAAGAATTTTTCAAGATTGTAAAAGAAAATTACTTTGTAGATGTAGAGCATCGCATCGAGATTCCAGTTGGTTATGGGCTTGGCTCAAGTGGTGCTGTTGCACTAAGTTTGGCGTTTGCATTAAACAAGGCATTGCAAACAAATCTTTCTAGAACCCAGATTGGACAGATAGCTCACAGAGCAGAAATTTTTTGCAAGACTGGTCTTGGGACTGTTTTATCCTCATATCATGGAGGTTTTGAAATTAGAACAAAGTACGGTGCTCCCGGCATTGGATCATTAAGAAAGATTCGCGTAGATTCTTCAGCTATTGTTATCTGTTTTTCACCTATTTCAACTAAAAAAATCCTCAAAAATGATTTAGCAAAAATAAATGGTCTTGGTGGCAAGATGGTAGACAAGCTAATCAAGTCAAGAGACTAT
>JBGPWD010000108.1:0-3277 GCA_041492015.1 Nitrosopumilaceae archaeon | reverse complement strand
CTTGGTGGAGAGATTAAAGAAAGGCTCGTTTAGAATGCCTGGTTCTGGAGAATATTATCGAAGCTTTGTACATGTAGATGATGTTGTCTCTGCTCTTGAATCTATAATAGAAAAAAATGCCATAAACCAGTCATTTGTTATTACTGATTCAACACCTGTCACATTCAAGAATTTTGTTAGTCTGGTTTGCAAAGAACTTGGACTAAAGGAACCAGGAACCATTCCGATAATTTTGGCAAAAGCTGTTATGGGGGGTGATTTTGTGAATCTTTTGACCACATCAACAAAGACATCAAACGAGAAAATTGTAAAGCTGTGTGACTTTGCGTATAAATCATATAGTGAAGGAATACCTGCAACAATTTCTGAAATGAAATCCTGAATTGACATATAATATCCAGATATTCTAAATTTTATGTGGGTCTAGGAAGTTATTGGGGTGAAGTACTGGATATTCTGGAAGATATAATTCCTGTTTACGATAAAGTTAACTCTATAATATCGCTTGGCAAGGACGAAGATTTTCGCACAAAAGGAATTTCTGGAAGAATAAGACAAGGAAATCTCGTGCTAGATGCAGGTTCTGGATTTGGTAACATGTCAAAAACTGCATTGAAGATTTGTAATGATGATTTACAAATCACACTTTATGATCCATTACAACCAATGCTAAAAAATACTAGAAGGTTGTTTACAAGTACTCCCAGTCTAGCTTGTGGTGTGTTTGAGCATATTCCATTTCAGGATGAAAAGTTTGATGCTGTAATGTGTGGTTATTCATTGCGTGATGCAATCAGTCTTAAAATTGCTATATCAGAAATTCATCGCGTACTAAAAAAAGGCGGAAGATTTGTCATTGTGGATTTGGGAAAACCGGATAATTCTTTTTTGAGATTTGGTGTCTCATTTTATCTTAGAGTAATACTGCCAGTCATAGCAACGGCGGCAGCAGGCAAACTTGGCTTCAAATTTGGAACTCTTTATGGGACGTACAAGTTGTGGCCACAAAACAAAAAGCTTGAATCTCTACTGCTTGAAAAATTCTCTAAAGTAGAATTTGAAAAGGGAATGATGGGTGGAGCAATAATGGTTGCTGCATACAAGTAGTTTCCAAAACTTTAATTTTGTAACAATACAACTTGAAGCATGTTAGATTTTTCACTTGATATTATTGGAAATGAATGGATAATCATTGCTTTTGTTGCTATAATTCTATTTTTAGGAACAAAACGACTTCCTGATGCATCACGAAAGATTGGAAAGATTATGGGTGAATATAACAAGACAAAAAATATGGTACAAAACGAATTACAAAAGGCAACTACAAGCTATAACCTATCTATACAGGGACCAGTGGAAACAGAAAGACAAAAACTTGAAACAATTGCAAAGTCACTTGGAATTGATTCTTCCAATAAAACTGATGATGAACTAAAGAATATGATAGCATCAAAAATGGGGAATCAGTCGTCAACCAATGGTACTGACAACCAAGCATCATAAGTTCTCAACAAATTTAAATAGAATATCTAGTCACTCAAGATGGTAATAATTTGGTAAAAATAGATCCTTGGCAAAACGCATTAAAACAACTAGACGATGCAGCAAAGATTCTAAAACTTGATCCTGGTGTTCACCAAATGCTTGCAACACCAAAAAAAGTTCTAACAGTAGGCCTCCCAGTAAAAATGGATAACGGAAAGATCAAAGTTTTCACAGGATACAGATCACAGCATAATGATTTTAGAGGTCCTCACAAAGGAGGAATACGATATCATCCCGACGTTACAATAGAGGAAGTAAAGGCACTCTCGATGTGGATGACATGGAAATGTGCCATAGTTGATGTTCCATTTGGGGGAGGAAAGGGTGGAATAATTTGCGATCCAAAAAGAATGTCTGCTGGAGAAAAAGAGCGAATGACAAGAAGATATGCATATGCAATTTCTGAAATTATTGGACCAGGAAAGGACGTTCCAGCTCCTGATGTTTACACGACTGGAAAAGAAATGGCTCAGATTATGGATGTTTATAGCGTAATGCACGGACAAGGTGAACCAGCTGTTATAACAGGAAAACCGCTTTCAGTAGGAGGTTCTCTTGCTAGAAATGTAGCAACTGGTTTGGGTGTGGCATACTGTGTAAGAGAGGGTGCAAAAAAACTCAAACTAAAACTAAAGGGCGCCAGAGTAGTCATCCAAGGATTTGGAAATGCAGGAACATTTTCAGCAGAATACATAGAAAAAATGGGTGGCAAAGTTATTGCAGTTAGTGATTCAAAAGGTAATATAATAAATCCAAAAGGACTAGATTCAAAAAAAGTTCTTGATTACAAAAACAAACACGGCTCAGTTGTTGGATATCCAGGAAGCAAAAAAATAACGACAGAACAACTACTTACCACACCATGCGATATACTTGTTCCAGCAGCTCTTGAAAATCAAATCACACCAAATATCGCAAAAAACATCAAGTGTAAAATTATTGCAGAAGCAGCAAACGGACCAACGACTCCAGAAGCAGACACTATTTTATTCAAGAAAAAAATAATGGTGATACCAGATATTTTGGCAAATTCGGGTGGAGTATGCATATCATATTTGGAATGGGTACAGAACCTGCAGAGATATTACTGGACATTTGATGAAGTGGCAAAAACGATGGAAAAACACATTGTCAGAGGCTTTAATGATACATACAACTTGGCACAAAAACACAAAGTAGACATGCGAAAAGGTAGCATGGTTTTAGCAGTTAGCAGAGTGCTAGAATCATTTGAAGCCTGTGGCTTGTGGCCTTAGGATATATTCAATAGCAAGGAAAGTCAAGTTAGATTATGGCCCAAGCATTCGTTGCAGTTCATTGCCAAACAGGAAAGGAAAATCAAGTAATTCGAGCATTAATGGAAATAAGAGGAATCTCAGAAGTTACTGGAGTTCTTGGGCTGTATGATGTCGTAGTAAAGATAGAATCAGACGATACCATGAAACTTGAAGAAATTATTACAAAAAAAATAAGAACCGTACCTCATATTCTTACAACCATGACACTAGTTGTCATGTAAAAAATTTTACAATGTATTGACTAGATTATAAAATAAAAAGTGATTTTAGTCTGGTTTAGGATGTGCTAAAGGAGCTTCCACATGAACAGCTCTTTGTCACGTTTGGATTGTTGATTTTAAATCCAGCGCCCATCAGACTTTCGATATAGTCAACATTTGCACCTTTAAGATAGTCAGCACTGTAGCTGTCTATTACCATCTTTACGCCATTTT
>JBGPWD010000022.1:0-7920 GCA_041492015.1 Nitrosopumilaceae archaeon | reverse complement strand
TACTTGATTATTGACCTCGTATTAACTGATCTTACCATGATCATATTTTATCGTTGAATATTGAATTCATTTTCTTGCGTGAAATCAGAATAAAAATAAACGAAAATGACTATCTAGACTTTCTAAAAGCTTCTGAAGGTTACAATCTGACGATAGAGGAAAAAATACTTGAAATAATCAACTATTATGTTATAATAGAAAGAAAGCGAATGAAATTTGATAAAGGTAAACTCAAATCTCTAAAAGATTATTTCTGAGATTGTATCTTCTTTAATGCCACGCTAAAATCATTCATGGGTACAATCTTCACAGTACTCATAGACGAAATGCCGACAGCAATACAAAGCTGTTCTATATCATGTGCGCTTTTGGCATCCAAGATTATAATCCATTCATGTTCAAGTACAGACATGTAAAAACCGATGATTTTGGTTATGTTAAATTTCTTCATATTCACTTTCATTTTGTTTTGAATTTCTAGGAAAATCTTCCTACTCTTTTGATTGTTTAGAGGACACGATTCAGGACTATGTATGGCAAAGACCCCAAATAGCATTATTTCCATACTGAGGCAAGTTTAATTAAACTTTCAACCGATCTTTTCCTAAACCTACTTCATTTTCTTAACAGCCCCTTACAGATGCGATAATTTGCATTATTCAAAGTAAAAAGAAAACACGAGTAAGCTAGATCTTATAATTTTGATTTTCTTGATTCGAGTCCTGTAAGGCTTGGACTAACTGTTAGTTCAAAAACTGTAAGACTCGGCTACAAGACTACTTTCCTAATTTTTTATTTAGATCGCAAACGAGTTGATCGATAGAAAGGGAAATCATCTTAAAGTATGAAAACTAAGCTAACTTGTTGAACGAGTTCTATATGAGACTCAATTCAATAGTAAGTATGCCAAAAAGCTCTAAAAGTTCTGCCATAAAATTCCGTGGTGTAATAATGATACTCATATTGATATCTAGTGCAGCAAGTTACATGCTAGAACAGTCAGCGTTTGGAGCAATTAATACGGCTTTCGCATTCTGCCAACCAAAATGTGAATCGAAAGCAGATTATACAGCAGCTATGATGGCAGTAAAGACCAGTCAGCAACCAACAACATCGTCACCATCACGACAACACATCCAATTGACAAGTGGCGGAGCAATTTATGTTGGTTTTTCAACCAATCCATCAAATCCAAATACAAGAGACCAAACACAACTGGGTATAAGCTTCATCAACAAGCAGACAAATGCTATACAATTACATATAGACTACAAAGTCTCCGTAATGAAAGGAAACAAACAGGTCTTCGGAATTCCAATAACTCACACAGCAGAAAGAACAGTCAGCATTCCATTTCAGTTCCAAAATGCAGGAATATATCAAGTGACTGTTGAAGTTTATGGGATCCTAATGCAACCAATTCCTCCAGAAACAGCAACATTTGATGTCAGCGTAGGAGAATATCATGTATACCAACAACCGCAGAATAAAGAACAACATAGGAGGTAGCCTCACCAACAATGGCGGCATCCGAAACTCTCATGATATTAGAAACTTGAGAAATTTGTTAATTGCTGTTCTGTATCCATCCTTTGTTGCAAAGCTACTAACGTTCTGAACTTCTTATCTAGAAAGCGGTGTATCTTGTTCTCTATTGTCTGAAGTTCGATTTTCGTAAGTTGTACATTTTGAGTTTACTTAAAGACCGCGTCAATGTCATTATCATATATTATTAAATAAGGATATAATAGATTAGACTATATGCAAGAAGAAAAGCGAAATTTTTTCACTTTTTCATTTTTTAAGGTTGATCCAAAGTGGAGATGGATGGCAGACCTAGCAAAGGAGGAATCTGCAAAAGAGGTTGAAAACATAGTCAAACACTCTGGAATTCAATTCAGATCGTATTCAACTTTAGGTTTACGCGATGACGCAGAATTTTTGTTCTGGTTTGCTGCTGAATCAGTAGAACAAATCCAAGACGTTGTATCAAAATTATATCTGACTGTTTTTGGAAAATACATCAATGCAACACATGTGTATCTGTCAAGCACTAGACCATCTCTTTACGCAAAAACTCCTGGCGCGCGTGGCTGGCTTGGCGGTGAGGAACAAAAAAAATACGTAATAGTATATCCGTTTGTCAAAACACGAGAATGGTATCTCTTACCACTTCAAAAAAGAAAAGATATGATGGCAGAACACATCCAAGTTGGCCAAAAATATCCTCAAGTAACTCTAAACACTACATACTCTTTTGGAATTCATGATGAAGACTTTATGCTTGCGTTTGAAACAGATGATCTTCATGCATTTCAGGACCTAATCATGGATTTGAGAGAAACCCGAGTCAGTGCATACATCAAAGTTGATACGCCAATGATCGTTTGCGTAAAAAAGGACATAATCCCACTGATAACGAGTCTTGGATGATGAAGGCACTAAAAGAATGGGCAACTGTTGTCAAAGCTCTGGAAAATGGCAATCAGACAATTCTTCTAAGAAAGGGCGGTATACTTGAGACTACAGGTTTTAACGTTGAATCAAAAAAATTTCTTCTCTTTCCTACATATGAACACCAAGACAATGCGTCCCTTAAATCACAATATTATGGGTATTTAGCTGAAGCCAGAGAAGACAAACCAAAAGAGGGGACCAATAGAATTACATCTTTTGCCGAGGTTGTAGAAGAACATGATTTGGATTCAATGGAAAAAATTGAGAATCTCTCTTCATTTCACATATGGAGTGATTCCTATATTGTGGAAAGAATGAACTGGATGCCAGAAAAACCCATTAAAGTTATGTTTCTCAAGGTTTTCAGGATAACACCAACTGAGGTACCTATTCTACCAGATTACCAAGGTTGCAAATCTTGGATAGAATTAAATGTAAATCCAGAATCTGGAAAATCGGTTTTAAGTGATACAGAGCTTCAACAAAAACTATCTGAGTTTAGGAGAATTGTAAATTGAAATACCGAACTCTTGGTAAAAGTGGGATCAAGGTATCTGAGATAGGATTTGGAGCATGGACTCTGGGTCTTGATTGGTGGGGCAAGAAAATTGAAGATGATGAAGCAAAAAGGTTGTTAAAGAAAGCATATGATGTTGGAATTAATTATTTTGAAAGCGGAGATATCTATGGAAGAGGAAAAAGTGAGAGACTCATAGGCGAAGTCTTTTCTGGAATGAGAAATGATGTAGTACTTTCTACAAAATATGGATATGATATCTACAGCAACGAACAGATTGGGCACAAGGAACTTCCTCAAAAGTTTACTCCAGAATTTACTGATTTTGCATTGCAAAAAAGCCTAGAGCGATTACAAACTGATTATGTTGATGTTTATGGTTTACACAATCCAAAAATCAACGTAATACGGGATACCGCTATTTTTGAGACACTTGACAAAAAAATCAAGGAAGGTAAGATCAAAAGCTATCAAGTAGCTTTGGGTCCTGCAATAGGGTGGGCCCAAGAGGGAATCGAGGCCATGGAAAAAAGCAACACAGCAGCAGTACAGACAGTATACAACATCTTGGAGCAAGACCCAGGAAACAAGCTAATTGAACAAGCGCAAAAGCACAATGTTGGAATACTTGTTAGAGTTCCTGACGCATCTGGAATTCTGACTGGCAAAGTAAACGCAGACACTAAAGTAAGTGAAAAAGACCACAGGTCAGTTAGAACTGGAGACTGGATAAAAGAATCACTAAAAAAAGTAGATCAGCTAATGCCAATTGCAAAAAGAAACGGCTTTAACATAACCGAACTTGCAATCAAGTTTATTTTATCACATAATGCCGTTTCGTCTGTCCTTCCCACAATAGTTGGTGAAGAGGAGATAGTAATGTTTGCACAAATGGCTGATGGAAAATACCTAAACTCATCTGATATGAATGAGATAACGACCTTGTTTAACCAGTGGCCTGCATACGAGTTAAAGGCGTCAGCACAGACTGCATAATTCTATAATTTATGCAGTGATAGGATCTTCTATATCGAATTCATGTTCTGTGAAATATTCGACTCTGGTCTTTTTGAATTCACGTGAGCTGAAAAGGATCTTGTATTCGGCAACATCAACGTGCTTTTGAATTTCTTTTGCTACAACTTCGGCATCTTCAAATGACTTGCAGTGCACCATAGAAAATACATTGTATGGCCAATCTTGGTATACGGGTCTTTGATAGCAGTGACTAATCTGTGGAAATGCGCCTAGCTTTACTCCAACTTCTTCAATTCTTTCTGAGGGAACCTTCCATACTATCATACCATTTGCAACAAAGCCTACTTCTCTGTGTCTAAGGATGGCCGCAAATCTTCGCATAACCCCAATTTCTTCATAATATTTTGTCTTTTCAAGCAGCTGCTCTTCTGTTATGCCCAAGTTTTGTGCAGATTTCAAAAACGGTCTTTCCACAATTTCCAAATCTTTTTGCAGCTCACGTATGTAGTTCTTGTCCTCCTCTGTAGCAACAAATTTTATTTCACGAATTTTTTTCTTTTCCTCGATTGGTTTAACTTCGGCTTTTTTTTCTTCTACCATGTCTAACTTTACTCCAATCTTGAAAAGCTTTATCGTTGGAAGAAGTCTTGTCTTTTTTATTCCAGGTAATTTTGAAAATTTATCAATCTCAGTTTTTAGATCAGAACCAGGAGGAACTGCAAGTGTGAACCAAAGATTATACTCATGATTTCTTTCATAATTATGACTCACACCTGGGTGCTTGTTTATCTGGCTTGCAACATGATCTAGTTTTTCAGGTTCTATTGCCATTGCAACTAGTGCACTTTTGTAACCTAGTCTTCTTGTATCAAAAATAGCACTCATCTGTCTGATTACCCCACTTTTTTTCATGTCTTTCAATCGTTGCATTAATTCTTCATCAGACAACCCAAATTTTTTGGCGATTTCTATGTACGGTCTTGGAATTAGTGGGAATGTCCATTGGATCTCATTTAAAATCTCTTTATCGAGGTTATCCATAGATATTAGAATCAGATACCCTATTCAATTAAAAATGTTACCGAGATTTCCATGCAATCTATAAATAACATGTAACGTCGATCCAAAATCATTGATAGTTGACCTAAATTTAAAAGGAAATTTAGTGCTAGTTGTTGGAGGAGGCAACGAGGGACTCAAAAAGGTCAATGCATTGCTAACTCAAGATTGTAAAATTTTGGTTATTAGCGATGAAACAAACAAAGAGATAGAAAAATACGTCAAACAAAAAAAGATTACTTTTAAAAAAATGAAACTAAAAAATGCCAATTTTTTAAAAAAATACAAACCATTTATGGTGATGGCAACAACCGATGATAGAAAATTAAACAGAAAAATTGTTGAACAAGCAAAAAAGATGCGATGCTATACTTATGCAGCTGATGATCCTGCAGTAAGTGATTTTGCCTTTGGGTCTGTTATCAACATAGAAGATACTGTTCAGATCGCAGTATCTACTGGCGGAAGAAGTCCTGCCATGGCAAGAAAGATACGATTGCAAGCTGAAAAGATCTTTAGAAAAATAATTAAAAAAGAAGATATCTATCAGATAAAACTACAAGACTTTGCTAGAAATGCGGCAAAAAACAAACTTGAAACCTTTCCTGAGAGAAAAAAATTCCTCTATGGCGTCATGAATGACAATCATGTTAAACAGTTAATAAAAGAAGGAAATTTTAAAAATGCAAAGAAAAGGGTTATGAAAATGTTAGGTGATCAGAAATAAGCAATATCATTAATGCCAGAATAACATTCCGTAAATCTCCGATTCACATGCTTGAGAGATTTACCTTTAGGGATATGGGCTCTGCATATTCTTCCTTTCTGGAATATTCTGGGCTGCAAGAATGTGTAATCCTTCAAACATGTAACCGAGTGGAACTTTTTGGCGTCGGAAATGCCAAGGACATTGAAAGAGTAAAAAAGACATGGGCGTCTGTAGCAGGTCTTGAAGAAAATGCATTCAAAGAAAACTTGGAAATAAGTGAAGGAACTGAGGTATTTGAGCATCTTCTAAAATTAACTTCAGGCCTTGATTCGCTTGTTGTTGGAGAAGAACAGATACTTGGACAAATAAAAGAATCCATCAATACTGCAAAAGAGCTAAAGGCTTCAGGAAATAATCTTAACACACTTTTTGATAAGGCAATTCGTGTTGGTTCCAGAGTAAGACATTCTACAGGAATTAGTCGAGGGAGCATATCAATCGGTTCTATGGCAGTTAAGCTAGCTGAAGAAAACATCGATGATCTAAAATCAAAACATATCCTGCTTATTGGAACTGGAGAGGCAGCAAGTCTTGTTGCAAAATCTCTTAAAAAAAGAAACATTGAATTTTTTATAACAAGCAGAACCTATGAAAGAGCGCAGGCATTTGCAGAAACTGTTGGAGGAAACCCAATCCAGTTTGAAAATGCAATTTCTAACTTTAAGAAAGTGGACGTATTATTTGTGGCAACAGTTGCCCCATATTTTCTTGTGACATATGACAGAATAAAGGAAGCAATGGGCTCAAAAAAGACTGGTATGATGATCATGGATTTGTCAAATCCTAGGACAGTTGATGAAAGAGTTTCTACAATAAAGAGAATAAAGATGATGAATCTGGACCAGATTGCAGAAATGGTCGACAAAAACATGCGAATCAGAATAGGCGTTGTTTCCTCAGCAGAAAAAATAATTAACGAAGAGATCCCAGTCATAGAGGCTGTAATGAAGAGATTGGAAGTAGAACCAGTAGTAAAGAATGTTTTCAAAGATATTGACCAAGTGAGAATCAAGGAACTCAAAAAGGCACTACAAATGCTTGGAGAAACCGATGAGCAGAAAATACGAATTATTGAACAACTCACTCAAGCGATAGTAGAAGGTATCCTATCTACTCCAATGAACAATCTCAGAAAGGCAACAGAGCAAGGCGACTCTGAATTGCTAAAATCTGTTAGCAAACTTTTTAATTATAAAATAAAAGAGTAACAGATTATATTACTTGCAGTTAGTATTTTTTGTACATGTCTTTTCCAAATCTAAGACTTCGACGTCTGAGAAAAAGTGGTAAGATTCGTGAACTCTTAGAAGAAGTAAGGCTTTCTCCAAAAGATCTTATTTGTCCAATCTTTGTTCAAGAAGATTTGAAATCAAGAGTTCAAGGAGAATCAATGCCAGGGTTTGATAGACTTCCACTCAAGGATGTAGTAGACGAGGTAAACTCTATTGTTGATTTGAAGATCCCAGCAATTATGGTATTTGGAATTCCAACAACAAAAGATGATCAAGGTACTTCAGCATTTTCGCAAAACGGTATTGTACAAAAAGCAATCTCTGACATTAGAAAAAATATTGGAAACAAGATAGCTATAATGTCTGATGTCTGTCTTTGTCAATACACAAGCTCAGGTCATTGCGGATTAGTAAAAGGAGACAAAATAGACAATGATTCTAGCTTGGATGTTTTAGCAAAAGTAGCTATAAGTCAAGCACAAGCTGGCGCAGATGTAGTTTCACCTTCTGCAATGATGGATGGTCAAGTTAAGCTAATAAGACAAAGACTTGATGATGCAGATTTTACTGACGTTGCAATAATGTCACATTCTGCAAAACATCGTTCCTCACTTTATTCGCCATTCAAGGACATGGCACACTCTGCTCCAAAGTTTGGAGACAGGAAAACTTACCAATTACCTTATACCAACCCAAAAGAGGCAATGAGAGAAATTGAGACAGATATTGCCGAAGGAGTTGATATCGTAATGATAAAGCCAGCGTTGGCGTATCTTGATTTGATTGCAATGACTAGACAAAAATTCAACGTTCCTATTTCTGCCTACAGCGTTTCTGGTGAATATGCCTTAGTAAAAGCAGCGGCCATGCAAGGATGGATAAATGAAATTGAGGTTACGATGGAGATT
>JBGPWD010000014.1:0-9161 GCA_041492015.1 Nitrosopumilaceae archaeon | reverse complement strand
CTCGTGTATTATATGAATATGAAAAAGAATTATTATGTAGCTAAAAGATTGGCAGTGTTAAGCGGTCGTAGTATAGTTTGGTTAGTACACTGGCCTTCCAAGCCCGTTACCCGGGTTCAAATCCCGGCGACCGCATTTTTTTACTGTTTACAAGTAACAATCCTATAACAACAAATGCTGTGCTTTTCAACTAAACAATCGAATTCTTCACTATAATTAAGAATTAGGGCTAAGTTGAATTTGTCTTTTTAATTCATCCCAAGCTGGTTTTGGGTTTTTATCTATATCAAATAATCCCATATTGCAAAGCAATGCTGCAGTATTGTTTAACACTATATCATTGCCAAAGCCTACTGGAGATCTGTTTAATGTGTTTGCACATGTATCTACAGACCTGTCATATTGCCTATACCATGTTAGAAACTCAAATTTAGAATCATTTTTTCTGTAAAAATCAAATACTATTTTCATGAATTTTGCTTGGTCTTCTTTTGTTCCGTTAATGGATTTTGCTGTACTCCAACCAACCTCAACTAGAGCAATTTTTTTACCACCTGCAAGGTCTATCATTTTTTGTAAGTTTTTACCTTCTTCTTCAGGGCTTTGTGGCTCATATGCTATCGAATCTATTGGATAATACGAATAGGCAACAAAATCTCCTTGGTTAAGTTTTCCAACTATATCTTCTTGATATTGATTTAATATCGAATTAAGAGAAAACCAGTTTCCGAACTTGACACCTGGATGTTTTTCTTTAAGTTTTGAATACACTCCATCAAAAAACTTGACATAATTTGGAATTTCATCAGGGTGATCTCTAAAGTATCCATCAATATCACCGCCTATGATGACGTGATCTACGATGTAGTATCTTGTTATGATTGTATCAAGAGTTTGTACAGTCTTGTCTTGGAGTTTTTGATCAAATTGTGGGTTGCCCATCCAATTTGGAAAAGGACCCAAGATACGATCATTTATTATAGAAAAGTAAAGCGTAACATTGAGATTTTGTTGTCTGTTTAAACCCATTAGGATATCTGAAGTTTTCCAGTTGTATTGTCCCTCTTGTGGTTCGATGGATGGCCAAGAAAGATAGACGTTACTTCTTCCAATTCCTGTTGAGGCAGCTTCTTGATATGCACTATGTATTTCTGCAAGAGTGGGAGTTTGTGTTGGAGGCATTATAACTAGACCAAGTTTTATGTTATGCGATACAGTTTGTTGAATTTGTGATGTAGGAGGTGGTTGTGATTGTGGTACTATCCACAGTAAAATTATTGCAATAACTACAGCTGCAGCTCCTCCAGCTATTGCACCACCTAGAATTTTTTTATTCAACAAAGCTTAGACGGTATTTTGATGGTTAAAAAGTTATGATCCGTTGTTGTAACATCGACCACAAGTATACTTTATTATATCGTATATCTTTTGAATAAATAATTAATCTATAAGCAGTGTAAGAGGCGCCTGACTGGGCATTGCTGCACTTCCGATTTGTTGTCGGAGGACAAACTTTGCGGTATTTACCTCTTACATCCGTTCTCCGTAGTTAACACGGTAACTATAATGTGGTAGATTTTTTCATTAATGAATAATTTCTACCCTGATATACATCCGCTATATCCACATTCTATGCAGATATTGCATCCTTCTGCAAAGACTAGGTTGTTTTTGCATGTTGGACATAGCCTTTCTTCTATCTCTTCTTGAGTAAGTGGAACTTGAGGAGGTTGTACTGATATATCTGGCATTTTTATTTGCAGTGCTTTTTCAGTTTGTGATTTCAAGTATTCGTTTGTGATATTTTTTGCAATGTAGTCTGTTACATATACACTTGGAGTAACTTGGAATATTTTTTTCACATTGTCACCTGTCATGTGTAAGACTTGTTCATGCCTTGAACCATCTCTATATACAGTAATTCCTTTGAGTCCAAGCTCATGTGCTATCAGGTATGCTGCCTTGATATCTTCCGCTGTTACATCATGTGGCATATTGATTGTTTTTGCGATTGCATTACCAATCCATTTTTGCCATACAGCTTGAGCCATCAGATGATCAGCCCAGTGTATGTCCATTGCTGTAACAAAGATTTTCTGCATCCATTCTGGAATTTCAGGTATTCCCTTTAGAGAACCATAGTTATTTGCAATCTTTTCTAGAATTTGATCGTTGTATAATCCATGTTCTTTGAGTACCTCTTCAAAGATTTTGTTTGTATAAAAGAATCTTCCAACAGTCACACGCTTTTCAAACACCAATGCAAACATTGGTTCCATTCCGTTTGAGCAATCAGCAATCATCGAGAGAGTGCCTGTTGGCGCTACTGTGGTCGCTAGCACGTTTCTAATACCATGTTTTTGGATCTTACCAATTAATGCATCCCAATCATAACAGTGAGCACCCTTTGGTTTTTCATAATATCCAGAGATTGGAATCTTTCCTTCAGGATATTCTGTTTTTGCGCATAATGAAAATGCACCTCGTGTTTTTGCCAAGGCAACACTTTCTTCCATGGAATAGTAAGTTAGTGCTTCAGCAAGTTTTTCTTGGAATTCATAACCTTCTTGTGAATTGTATGGAATTCGTAACTTAAAGAGTAGATCTGCAACACCCATAACACCAAGTCCAATCCTACGTGAATCCTTTGACGCCTTATCGATCTCAGGAATTGGATAATTGTTTACATCTATAACATTATCCAAGAATCTTGTTGTCTTTCGGATTGTCTCTTCATATCTTTGCCAATCAAATTCATATTGTCCATCTGCTTTTCGTTTAACATAGTTTGATAGATTGATAGATCCTAGATTGCATGATTCATAAGGATACAAACTTTGTTCCCCACAAGGATTAGTAGCTCGTAATGGTCCACCACGAGCTTTTGCAAATACATTGTATTTGTTAATAAGATCAAAGAAGATCAGACCAGGTTCAGCACTCTTCCAAGCTGAAAGTGCAATTAGATCAATCAGTTGGTGTGCATTTATTTCTCGTACAGGTGATTGATCACGTGGACTTCGAAGAACATATTTTCCATCTTTTGAATTTACAAGCGCATCCCAGAAATCTTCCCAGATTCCAACACTTACGTTAAAGTTTTCCAAAACTCCAGGTTTTGTTTTTGTAGTAACAAATTTCTCAATATCAGGATGCCACGCTTCAATAATTCCCATATTTGCACCTCGTCGTTTTCCCCCTTGTTTGACAACTTCAGTCACTGTGTTTATGATATTCATGAATGACACAGGACCTGAGGCGACACCAGATGTTGATGCCACCATATCTCCTTCTTCTCTAAGATCAGAGTAGTTAATGCCCACGCCTCCACCAGATTTGAAGATTAATGCTGCATCTGAAGATGATTTCATTATTTTTTCCATGTCATCATGCATGGCAAGCACAAAGCAGGCTGAGAGCTGTCCTAGTCTACCCCCCGCATTCATCATTGTTGGTGAGTTTGGTAGAAAGTCTTGTGAGACCATCAGGTCATAGTATTCTGTAATTCTCTCTGCATACTGATCAAACTTTCTTGCTGCAAGAATAGTAAGAAACTCTTTAATGCTCACCTTCATTTGACCACGCTTAGCCAGATCGATGTAGTGGTGGATTAATGATCTAAAATGCCATTTGTTAAGGAGATACTTGCCTATCTTGAATTTGTAATCAAAGTCATCAAGTTTATCAAGATATTTTGCAGCTTCCTCTATGTTTTGTGTGTTTCCTCCTTCAACTTCAAAGATAGAAGAGTCCTTTAGTAAATCTCCAATTCCTACCAAAACTGCAACTCGTTCAAACATTTCATTTGGACTTTCAATTATTGTTCCCTTGTTGTTACGCATCAAGTATCGAGATGCTAAAACTCTCAGGCAGTTAAGATCAAATTTCTTTGCTACACTATCAAGAGACTTGGCATCAAGAACCTTCATCTTTGCTTCTCGGATCTTTCTTCGTTCATGTCTGTAAAGGATGTAGGCTTTAGCAATTTCACCAAGTCCTTCATCTATTAGAGTAGATTCAACCATATCTTGGACGTCTTCCACGCTTGGCGGACCAGAAGCTGAATAACCTTGATTGATAAGTTTCTCCATTACCCGATTTGCCAGTTTATCAGCTAAGCTGTGTTCTGGTCTACCACAGGCAACTAAAGCCTTGTATATTGCGTTTGAAATTTTGTCCTCCTGGAAATTTAACACTCGTCCATCGCGTTTTTTAACTTCAATGATCGAGTTCTCTACTTGTGAAAAATCTGTCAAATGTCTCCCCGCAACCCTAAGAAAAGAGAGTTAAATAAAGATTGAGGCAAAAAATATTTTTCCAAAGCTTGATTTTGGATCAATTTTGTTGACACCGTTACAATTTTCATAGTTTTAGATCTGTATAGATCCCAAATAAATCTTCAAGAAGATCGAATATGGATTACAGATAAATAAGATTATATTGTAGAATTTTTTTAAAAAAAATTACTCGTCAGTATTGAAAGAACTTCGCTTATAAGAATTTCAGGCAAGAATGTATGGTGACTTGCAAGTAGGACATTTGTCAGTGATCTTTTCTTCCTTTAGACCACAATTACTGCAAATATCCACCTTTCTTATTGGCCTAAATGAACTAACAAGTTCACTTGCTTTTTCTATAGCCTTTTTTATTCCTGCTGTATCTGTATTATCAGGAATTTTTAGTTGTATTAACAATCCTCCATTGAGCGACTTTGACATATGATTAGCTTCTACAACTTTGTCTGTTTTTTGATTCATTCCTTCAATTTCTGAAGCATTTAACACTATTCCTTCAGAATAAGATTCTCCTTCCACATATTGGAGAACAGACATTTTACCATATTTTTCACCGTCCAAGCTTGAAAAGCGTGCAGCGGCATCGCTTTCAGTCATAGATATAGTAACATTATCACCCATCTCTTTTCCCTTCTTGGCTGATACTTCTATTGCAGTTGCTATGACCTTAGAGAGTATTTCTTGACCAGCCTTATCATTTTCATATCCAAGTATTCCAAAAACTGCTTCTTTTAGACCAATCAGATTGACTACTAAGGTAACTGAACCCTTTTGCATGTACTGTGTGTTATTTGCAAGAATTGGATTTAGTCCACGTCTAGTTAGATCAGATATTTCTTTCTTTCTAAGAGACATTGCTGCAAGTGCAGGCTTCATCAAAAGTGCAAGACGTGCTCTAAAGTATGTTTCATCTTTATTGGATTCAAATGCAAGTCTAGGCATGTTAATTGAAAGTGATTGAAGATTTATTGTAGTACCTGCAGTTTTGGTATCACTTCGCAAAATTCCTTTATTTGATACCATGCTCTTTGAAAAGCTTACACGTCCTCCTAATGCAACAATTTCAGAAAGTATGTCAGAAAACTCGCTGACTTTGCCTTTTTCATAGTCGATTATAATTCCAATGGAAGGAATTGGTGTTGATTTTACATATTTTTTGTAACCAGCAAGTATTGCACCTATTAACTTGGAGTCAGTTCCAAGTGTAATTCTAAAGGAAACAAGTGTGCCATTTTTACTGTATTTTGGAGCAGTTGATGTTGCTGCAAATGCAGTTGTAATTTTTTCTTCAACTTCACCAAGATTTTTTGAATATTTTTGCAAAATTGTTACTAATCCATCCATTATCACCTCTTGTGATGCTTCTCTGAATAGTAACGAAGTGAGTAATGATAGTGATGTAGCAAGTTCACCTAGTGTATTTATCGGAGGCATTCTTGTTACTCCTAGGAATTTCCCTCGAAGATCTATACCGTCTTCTAATAACTCTTTGATGTTTACAAAGATCGTATCTGGTAAGAGTGACCATATTCCCGGATTTGTTATATGGATATCACCTGAGAGGTGTGAATCTGCAACATCTTTTGGTAGTGTATTTAGAACCAGATGCTCTCCAAAAACAGTCTGGCCTGTCTTAAAGAGGAGTCCTTCTACGCCATTATGAATTCCGTCCACATTTGTCATCATTTCATGAATATCGTAGGCAGGAAGTCCAAACCTAGCGAGTTTGTGCCTATAATCCTCATGGCCCTGCTCTAAAAGTACAGAATTTACCATTTCACGTATCACCGAAGCAGTAAGGTATGAGGTTTGAAATTTGTAGATGCGGTTTTCTACTTCTTCAGTTATTTTTTGGGCTAGTTCAAGTGGAAGACTACCCTCACGTACAAGAGACTGAATTATCTTATGTGAGTTAAACTCCTCTATTGATTCGTGGGAGGTTCGTACATACATCTTACCGCTTTCTATTATAGAGCGTTCTTCAATTTGCCTAGCAAGACTTAGAACAAGCTTTCCTAAATTTGTAATAGTATAACGCCTTTCTGATTTATTCAGAGCTACTAGAGATTGCCTTAGAAGTTTTCTCAAGTGGTACGCAAACTTACCACTTTCTTTTTTTGATTTAAATCCTGCAAGTGATTTTAATTCTGAATAAGTAAGAGGACCTTTTGAATTTAAAATACGTAAAATATCGATCCTGTTCGGACTTGCCATTACCGAAAAGATCATTCTTACACGTTTTGATGCTGATTGTAAAATGCCTCCCCGCTTCTGATCGCCAAAGTCTTCACTCAGTTCCATGGCATGTCTAGATAGTATCGGTAAATAAGATTTGTGACGAAATTGATCCTTAAACTACTATTTTTGATCAGTTTTTCTGTACATCTACTGTAAATTCAGAGGGTGAGAGTGTTTGTCCACAAGAAGGACATTTACTGTTGTATGGTCTAATAACTTCTTTAACCGATTTTAACATGCGCATGTTTACAATTCTAGCACCGCATTTTCCACATACAACATCAACTGACATTGCGATCAGTTTTAAACAAAATTATAAAAGATCTCTTTTGTGTTTTTTTTAATCAGTTTAATAAATTTGATTTACAGTTTTTCAATCAAAATTCCACGTTCGTCATACCCAGTAATTTTTACCCCTGTTCCAAGTGGAAGATCTGACGGAGATTGAATATTTGCCATAAATCCCGAAATTCGTAGATCTACACCATCTAGTTTCATTACAACCCAGGCATATGGTACGGATTTTTCGTATCCTTCTGGTGGAACCGTTATTATGGTATACGTGACAATTGAGCCTTTTCCATCAAGAAAGACGTTTTCAAACCCCTTATTTCCACAATTTTGGCAGAAATACGTCGTAACTAGGTGTAAATGACCACATTTTGTGCATTTTCTGGCAAGAACCTTACCTGATTTGGCGCTATTGATGAATTCTTCTTTTGTTAACAAATTATACACTTTTGAATATATGAACCGCGCAGCTTGCACCTGTTGCGCCAAAGTTGTGTGTCAGACCTATTTTAGCATCTTTTACTGTTCTTTCACCAGCTTTTCCTGTTAACTGGTCAAAGACTTCAACTACTTGTCCAATACCAGTAGCACCAATTGGATGCCCTTTTGATTTTAGTCCTCCTGATGGATTAATTGGTATAGCTCCATTTAGTTTTGTCATTCCTTGTCGTAAAGCTTCAACCGCTCTTCCTTTTTCAAAAAATCCCAAGTCTTCTGTATCAACTAGCTCTGCAATTGTAAAACAATCATGTACTTCAGCAAAATCAACATCTTTTGGTGTAATTCCTGCCATCTTGTATGCAGCTTGAGCAGCAAGTTTTGTACTTGGAATTGTTGTAATATGTTCTCTTCCTTGTAATGCAGCAGGGGATCCTCCTCTCCCTGACCCTATGACTTTAATGTAATTTTTTGTATGCTTTTTTGCAAATTTTTCATTGCATATAATCACTGCACTAGCTCCATCTGAAAACGGACAGCAATCATATAGTTTAAGTGGACTTGCAACAACTGCAGATTTCATAACATCATCAATCGTAATTTTTTTTCTTAGATGTGCCTTTGGATTTAACAATCCATTATCGTGGTTTTTTACTGCAACCATTGCAAGATCTTCTTCTGTTGCTTTGAATTCAGCTAGATAAGCTCTTGCCATTGATGCAAATAGTCCTGGAAATGATGCACCTGCTCCCCCCTCATAGAAAAAATCAGAGCAATATGAAAAATAAGTTGTTGTCCATTCTGTCCCAGTGTGAGTTACTTTTTCAACTCCGGTTGCTAAAACTGCATCATAAAATCCAGCTGCAACATTTGCGTAAGCTTCTCTAAATGAAACAGAACCACTTCCACATGCTGATTCAATTGATAAAGATGGAACCTCTGGAATGCCAAGATCGCTCATTATAACAGGTCCCAAATGAACCTGCTTATCCGCAATACCAAATACGTTAGAGATGTAACCTGCTTGAATTTCTTTTGGTTCTATTCCTGCATTCTCAATAGCGTCAACTGATGCCTGAATTGCTATATCCGTAATGCTATCTTGTAATTTGCCATATTTTGTACTGCCTGCACCAATAACACAGACTTTTTCCACAAATCTCGCTGACTAGATTCCCTATAAAAATTCTTCATTAATGTTCAATTATAAGATGATGTTATGACAGGGATGCAAGGAAAAAAAAATTCTCAAATTCAGGTCTCAGTAAAGAGGAAATTAAATTCAAGAAACTCTGTCAAAATTAATGAAAGAAAAATTGTAAAGATGAAAAACGAAATTAAACAATACTATGACAAGAATGGATATCTTTCTTGGTCTGAGAAAAAAAAGAAATACGTCATACTTGGGACAAATTCTCCAGTAAATGGATTAGTTGAATGTCCTCAGTGCCATATCGGAAAGCTTATGGTAATACGTTCTCGTACAACAAAAAAAAGATTCATTGGATGTTCAAATTATTATAATGGATGCAGAGCATCATCACCTCTTATACAAAGAGGAATGCTTTGTACAACTAAAATTCCATGTAAGTTTTGTTCATGGCCAATTATTCTTTTTAGATATTCTATAAAACAAAAATGGACAAGACAATGTGCAAACATGAAATGTAAAACTAGAGAAATTAAATCTTAAAATCATTATAGATGTCTGTTCTTCTGTTTTTTAAAAGAGGTAAATTTTTTCTCACTTGTTTTACTCTATCAAGTGAGACATCAACAATTCCTATTCCTTCTCTTTTTTTCATGTCTAACAATATTTTTCCATACGGATCAACTACTAAGCTTCGACCGCAGTATATGTTACCTACCTGATCTGGTGAAATGACATAACAACCATTT
>JBGPWD010000045.1:0-5892 GCA_041492015.1 Nitrosopumilaceae archaeon | reverse complement strand
TCATTAAATATGACAAATGATGTGCCAAGATAGGTTTGGTTGATACAAAGATCAATTGGTTTGATGATTTTCTTGGTGTGGGGTATCTTTTCTATGATGTGCGTCCCAAGATTCTTTTAATTTTTGATGAAAGAAGAAAAATTCCCAACGTTTGGAATAAAATCATAAAATATTGGCCAGACGATGAGATTAAAATTAGATTTGTTGAAACAGAAGATTCTTTTGAATTTGTACTTTACTGCGAATCAAGAATTTTATTAACAACATGGGTTTTCTTGAAATCTCTCAAAACTTCTGAAAATTACCAGCGATTTAAAGAGGATTATGATGGGGCTGCTAACTTTGGACTTGCATTATACAAACCAAAAGGTGATTCATATGAGCTTGAAATATTCAAATACAAAAAAAGAATCACTGATGTAAAGTTCTTAAAAGAATCAGAAGCAGACCAAGATTTTGTTGTTAATAGATCTAGACAGATTCTTCACGGAACACAAGGAGAACAAAATTAAATTAAATTTTTATTATTTCATAATTTTAAATCTAAAAAATTAAAATAAAATTTCAGATACGTGATTTTAACAAATCTATCCAAGCAGTCCAATCTACATTATAGAACAAAAGTGGTTGTCTGATGGGATAATTAGTTACGCTTTTAGCTATTCCAAAATCATATGTCTTTTCTTTCCCATTAGAAGAAAATTTTATTCTCATGAAATTTACTTTTCGAAGTGTTATCTGTGTAACATCTATTATAGATTCTAAAGGCATTATCCAGCTTTTTGAATTCTCAGACATGTCTTCATCAAGTTGCGTTTCAGAATAGTCCCAGAGCTGTACCACTTTTACTTTATCTTCACCAAAATATTTTTCCCTTTCTTTTGGTGAAACATACAGGTATCGAGGAACGAAGATGAGATTTTTGTTTGTTAGAACAAGAATTCCTTCTTTACTTTTATTGAAAAAGCCCATCAACCCAAGTACTATTGCCCATATCTTCGGTAAAGCGGCAATCATATGTTCATCTTCTTCTAAATTTACCCTCATTATCTTTCTAGATGATTTGCCGTTTCAAATTAGTCTATCTAAAAGAAAATTTTTTAAAGATAGATTTACAAAAAAGAGGGTTTTTTGCTGTTTGTTTTATTGGTGTGTTCCAGACGACTCAAAGTTGAATCCATACGTGCCAGCATGTTTGTTTTCCTTAATTCGTTTGAGTCTGTACGCTCGCTCTCCAAATTGTATTGCTGTAACTATCGCAAGACAAGCAGCAGTTGCTATGAAAATTTCAATACCTGCTTCTGCCATGAACACAATAACCTTTTATCTAGTATAATAATTTTTCTTAAATTTTTTATAATTTTATGATATTATGCTGATTTACTAAAAATTACTTTCTAATACAACAAACGATCTTATTAGATTTTATGATTTTGCATAATATCATAAAAAAAAATTTCTAGGATAAAATACCTTTTATAGTTGCAATACCGACTTCGTAGAGATGTCTGGAGCATTACAAGCAACATCATTTCAATTTATTACTAGAAATAAATGGCCTCTAGTTTTTGCATTGGCAGGATTAATAGTTACTGTAGCTGGATTTACTGCAATTCAAGATGCACATGCACAATTTGGTCCATTAAACAAATTAGCTGATCCAAATAATACATCAGAGATACACTGTGCTCAGCCGATGAAACCTCCAGGAGCTGGTACCTTTGGAGGTAGTTCTGCACCTTGTATAGATACAGGTGATACCGCATTCATGTATGCAGCTGCATCTTTCGTCATGATAATGACACCAGGTGGTGTAGGTTTCCTATATGGTGGTATGACAAGAAGAAAGAATGCATTAACAATTATTTTACAAAACTTTATGGTCTATGCAATAGTTAGTATCCAATGGGTAGTATGGGGCTACTCTATAATGTTTGGTCCAAGTGCAGACTCGGTTGGTTTTATCGGAAACCTTGAATGGCTTGGATTGAATAATGTAGCACATAATGCGCCAGCTGATGTTTATGCTCCAACTATTCCACATTTGGCATATGTGATGTTTCAGCTCATGTTCGCTGCAATTACTCCTGCATTAGCTATAGCAGGTTATGCAGATAGGGTAAAGATGAGTGCATTTATGATACATATTGTACTATGGACTACTTTCATCTATGATGTTGCAGGTCATGCAAACTGGTCATTAGGAAGTCAAGGAAGTGCGCCAGGTTGGTTGTTTACAATAGGAGCATTAGACTTTGCTGGTGGTACAGTCATTCACATTACATCAGGATTTGCAGGATTAGCAACTGCAATGTTCTTAGGACGAAGAATAGGATATGGTAAGGCTCCATTTGAACCACATTCAATTCCATTAGTTATGTTAGGCGCTACTTTACTTTGGTTTGGTTGGTTCGGTTTCAACCCAGGAAGTGCGGGCTTTGCAGGTTTCTTATCGACAGAAGCATTCCAAAATACAAACATTGCAACAGCCGTTGCTGCAATGTGGTGGGTATTTCTTGCTTGGGCTCACACTGGAAAAACTAGTGCGATGGGTGCATCAGCAGGTGCTGTAGCAGGTCTAGTTGCAATTACGCCAGCTTCTGGGTTCATAGGAGTTTATGCTTCAATAATAGTGGGATTTGCTTGTGCGACAGTATGCTTCTATTGTTTGATAATAAAGAATAGAAGAAGAATAGATGATGCATTGGATACATGGCCCGTACATGGAATGGGCGGTGTAGTTGGTGCACTATTGACAGGTTCATTTGCTGAAAAGCGCATCAACCCATATGGACATGATGGTTTGTTCTTTGGCAATCCATATGCATTGGTCCAGAATGCTATTGGGGCAGGATTTGCAGCAGTGTGGTCATTTGGTATTACTCTCTTGATCTGGAAGATTCAAGACGTAATTTGGCCAGGTGGTGTAAGAGTAACACCAAAAGAAGAAGAAATAGGTTTGGATATCTCACAAGTAGGAGAACGCGCCTACAATATGAGTGAAACGTGAAATAAATAATTTCTTTTTTGAACTTCAAATTTTATATCTACGTTCAATATGATTATTCTTTACAAAATTTTTAAAATATTATCTTATGAAATAATGAAAAATCGATTTTAGCCTATTTTCGTAAACTTGAGAAACGGTAAAAAGGATGTGGATTTACCTCTCTTTACAGATGGTTGATAGGTGGATAGTTTTTATAATATTGGAATTTGTAAGTGCAGCTATTGGTTTCACATGGGGATTGATGACAAATTCTCCTCTGTTCTTATATGTTGGAGGTTTTTTCTTCTCACTCGGTGTCTTTGCAGCTACTAGATGGGGCTTTGATAAATGGAAGAAAAAACAAAAACCAAGAAAATGGAAAAAGTAAAAACAAATTTAGATTCATTTTCTCAAAGGAAAATATAATTCAATTTCATTTCTAGTATGTAATTTAGTATGTTTATATCAATCACAAACTGGTAATACGGCAGAGATAATTGTCAACAAGTAGATCCGCACTATGCGGAAGAAAGAAAAGATATGCAATCGCATCAATTGTAGCAATAATTGGGATATCATTTGCATATTATAATGTGATACAAACAGCACCGTACAAAACTACCAAAGAATGGAATTTTGATTCTTACAAAAACAATACTGTACCAGACGGTTTTTCTGATCTTCAAACGGATGCACAACCTGGGTTCTGGATTGTAAAATCTGACCAATCAGCACCATCTAAACCAAATGTACTTGCTAAATTGACAGATAATGATACTACTTTTAATTATCATCTACAATTAATGCCGGATGGGGTTGAAAGTACCAATTCAGAAACAAGTGTGCAGATTAAAATTAATTCAGGCGAAAAAACACAAGCTGCTGGATTGATAGTTCGATTTGTTGACACCAAACATTATTTTGTACTAGTAGCCGATGCTGCGAATAAGACCTTTTCATTATGTAGAGCTGATCCTGAAAAACTTCTATGCCTTACGGATAAACAAGCAAACGTTACTGCTGATCAATGGCATACTATAACTACTGATGTATCTGCACAGGGCTTTGCGGGTTATTTTGATGGTAAACTGCTTATTCAGAGGTATGATCAACACTATCAAAACGGTCAGCTTGGTTTATGGACAAAAAAAGATACAGCGGCTTATTTTGACGATCTAAAAATAAAATACTAGCCTCTATAAATAATTGAATAGAATATTCATTTTTTGTTGATCAATTTATCTATCATAAACTTAAATAATTATTTTTCTTGAGGCATCTTTATCCAAATGACAATTAAATGGCATCTGATATGACTACCGTATTACCTTTTACGGTAGGGATGCCTGGTTACTTTGTTAGGAAGTGGACTTAGAATACAACAGTATGTCTACTGTCATGTTTAACTAAAATCAGAACGAACATCTAAACTTGAATATATTGTCTAATGCAACTTTGATAAAATGAAAAGAGGGGGGAATTTGTTTAAATCACTTGCCACGGTCTTGTTGCAAATGTTACTACATATGCAGCGCCAATTATTATCGACTGATAGGCTATGTTTGTCCATGGGATTGGCTTTATGATTGGTTCTCCTGTGACAACTACTGTTTGTCCTGGACCAAGTCCTGGGCCTATGCTGGCGACATTAAGCTGTGTGTGCATGTGATAGACTGCTGGTTCCAGCGCCTTGATTGTCAGTTTGTAGGGTATGACTGCGTTTCCCGGAATATCTATGACATTACCAGGTGGATCTCTTGCTATGATTTCCCATCTGTTTCCTGCATTAGGTGAGTCACCATATACAGTATACCAGCCTCGTAGGTCTCTTTGTACGAGACTTACAAACTTGCCTGATACTGTGAGGGTGTCTCCTGTATGGACAGATTGTTTTGACCAAGTCTCATCATCTATCCTAACAAAACGACTTTGTAGTTGTGCTTGTACACCGTGGGCTTCTGCTTGCTGGAACATTTGAGCCAATGATGGTCCAATTGCTCCAAGTGCTACAATCACACCAAGTGCTGCTACGATTAATTTTTTATCTACCATATCACGTAACTAAACCATCAGAGAAAGAACAACGATATATGTTTTGCCCTCACAACAAGAGATCTATTCCAATTTATGAGAAAAACCATGATTAACATTGATGTTAAACATGGAACACACAACTTTTTCA
This sequence comes from Nitrosopumilaceae archaeon, assembly GCA_041492015.1. Lineage (GTDB taxonomy): Archaea > Thermoproteota > Nitrososphaeria > Nitrososphaerales > Nitrosopumilaceae > TA-20. The sequence continues at coordinate 721 of JBGPWD010000045.1, read as the reverse complement.
TATGGAAATTATTTGATTTTTTAATTAATTATATATTTAATTTTCAATAATAGTTTAATAGATTGTAATAAACTATAAAAAAATATATTAATTTATTACTCATGCTTTATATATTCAACTCACATTTAAAGTACATGGCACAAATGCCCGCACTGATTCCAAAAGAAGTCGAGATACAGAGACTAAAAAAGATCTGGTTAATCGTCATCGCAATGGGATCTATCGCTGCTTCAGTGGAAGTAGACAATTTCGTTGATGGTTCGCTCCATCAAACATCTATTAGAGATAGTGCATTTACACCAGCACACTGGTGGTTATACAGTCACTTTATTGCTCTCCCATTGGGTTGGGCAGCAGCTGGAATGTATGACAGAAAAATACCTATCCTGAGGGGTCCAAACAACTCCATGAACACTGGCCTTAAGATGACCATCCTTGGTTACTTGGCAACAATGTTCACGATAGGTGTCAACGAGATGTGGCACTTCTGGTATGTAGAAGAAATATTTGCAGTACCAAACCACTGGATGTTTAACATGGGTGTCGTAGTTGCTTTCATGGGCGCACTTGCCTATGTAGTTAGAGTATATGCACGACTCGTCGAGCTTGGAGCAGAAACGCCAGGTGAGAACCCATACGTTGCAGAAATGTACAAGATGGCCCTAGAAGGCAAATTGTACAGTAGATCCATCCCATAGAAAAAAGCGCGCAAAAGCGCATT
>JBGPWD010000008.1:0-11028 GCA_041492015.1 Nitrosopumilaceae archaeon | reverse complement strand
TTGGTTTGAAAGAAACACCGTATGATTGTGGAATAACCATATCTGAACAACTCGAACAAGCTCATAGGATAGGATTGGATGCCTTTTTTATCACAAATCATAATACCTTGGATGGGTTTTCATTATTACTTGAATACAAAGAAAACCACGAAAAGTTCAAAGATCTTCAAGTTTACCCAGCAGAAGAGGTTACGACCGATACTGGGATACATATTATAGTATATGGAATTTCTGAAACAATAAAATCAGGTAAGACTCTTGACGAAATATTTGATGAGATTAAATCACAGGGAGCAATATCCTGTGCACCTCATCCATTTGGCCTAAGTAATGGCTTACGTGAACAAGCTATTCTATGTGATCTAATTGAAGTCTTTAACAGTAATAACGTTGATAGATATTCGAATTTACGCGCATCACATTTTGCAAAGAGTAACAATATGATAGAAGTAGCAGGCAGTGATTCTCATGTTGTATCTACACTAGGAAGATGTATCAATCTAATTGACTCTGAAAATACATTAGATGGTGTATTATATGCAATGCAAAAAGGAAAAATCGCAATTGGGAAAACAGGATATATCACAAGTAAAGAGATGATCGAACATGCAAAATATAAAATTGCAAATTCAAAAGACAACATTATACAGTATTTTCAGCAGACACATCCTCACCTGACAGGACTTTGTACTTTTTTAATTAGAACATTTGAATCTAATCCAAACAGCATAATGTGGACAGCTGTTTATAATATTGCAGTACGTCTAACAACAAAACTTTCTAATAAAATAAATTTCAAAAATCATGATCACACAATTTTGTATGAACGTAACTTGAGGGCAATACTGCCTATGATCCTCACATGAGAAAATATTTTCTGTACACAAGAATAGATTTTAATATCACACTGCATTCATTTTAAATTATAGGTGAATTAGAATATCAGAATTAGGACCAGCTAAGACAATTGATGTACGTGGATTGTTCTGCCCTGAACCTGTATTTAGGACAAAAATAGAAATGGAAAGAATGACCGTAGGAAATATTCTAAAAGTGATTGCAGACGATCCTGCATCTGAAGAAGATATTTCACGATGGGTGAATAGAAATGGTCATCAACTATTAGAAATGAAAAAACATGAAAAAGATCTAGAGTTCACCATAAAAAAGGTGAAATAATCATTGGCAACAAAAGTTGTAAATGATTCTGAAACCTTAAAGAAGATTGGAAATACTCCTCTTGTAAAATTAAACTCCCTTTCTTTAGGTAATGTGATTTCTTATGCAAAACTAGAATCACATAATCCATTTGGTTCTGTAAAAGATAGGGCTGCCTATTGGATGATAAAAGATGCAGAAGAACGCGGAATTTTAAAAAAGAACGAAAGTATAATCATAGAACCTACCTCTGGTAATACTGGAATTGCACTAACTGGAATTGCGAATCTATTAGGTTATAAAGTGGAAATAGTAATTCCTGAAAAAGCAAGCGAGGAAACAAAGAAAATCATTGAATCCCTTGGTGCAAAGTTATTTCAAACAAGTGATGACTTGTGTCCAAAGGTTGGTGCAGGTACCGATCAAAGTATAGCACTTGCCAGAGCAATATCATCTGCAAGACCAGATATCTATTACATGCCTAATCAATATGAAAATGAGGCAAATTTTATGGGTCATTACAAAAGCACCGGACCTGAAATATGGAAGCAAACTGAAGGGAAGGTAACTCACTTCTTGACAGGTGTTGGTACAGGTGGTACAATAACTGGAATTTCTGCTTATCTTAAGGAACAAAATCCTGAAATTAAAACAATTGCTGTTCAACCACAACAAAATCACTTGATTCAAGGATTACGTAATTTTGTCGAGTCAGACAAACCTGTTTTGTTCAAAAAACGTGAAAACCTAGTAGATGACTGGATGACAATAACTAATGAAGAAGCTTTTCAGGCAGTAGTAAAATTGTTTGAGAAAGAAAAACTTCTAGTTGGCCCATCTTCAGGCGCTGTTTACGCTGCAATGGAAAAACTTTCTTTAGATAAAGGATGTGTAGTTGGAATATTTGCAGATGATGGTCGCAAATTCAAAAGCTTGTATGCCCAACAAAAAGTGTTTACAGAAGAACAATTCGATAAGGCCCTAAAAAATGCAGCGCATTTGTCTGCAGCATCTTATCTTTAATTATTTTTTATTTTCAGAAAGATACTTGTCTACATCTATTGCAGCCATACAGCCAAATCCCGCTGCAGTAACTGCTTGTCTGTATCTGTGATCGTGTACATCACCTGCAGCAAAAACTCCATCTACACTAGTTTTGGTATGATCTTTTAAAACGATATATCCTTGATCATCAATCTCAATTTGACCCTTGAACAACTTGGTATTTGGTTCATGTCCTATGGCAACAAAAAGTGCACCAACATTTAGTGTCTCTTTCTCATTAGTTATCACGTCTTTGATAATTATCTGATTTACTTTTTCATTTCCTGAAATTTCTTCTATAACTTTATTCCAGTGGAATTTTATCTTCTGATTATTAAAAGCACGTTCTTGCATGATCTTACTTGCTCTAAGTGTGTCTCTTCTATGAACTAGGTGAATCATTCTACCAAATTTAGTTAAAAACGTAGCTTCTTCTATTGCAGAATCTCCTCCTCCTGCAACAACTATGTCTTGATTTTTAAAGAATGGTCCATCGCAAGTAGCACAATATGACACTCCTTTTGCACTAAACTCTTGTTCGCCTTTTGCGCCGATTTTTCTTGGACTTGCACCAGTACAAATTATTACAGCATCTGCTTCGTATTCCTCAGAATAAGTGAGAACCTTGAAGGGTTTGTGTCTGAAATCTATATTGACCACTTCATCGTCTAAGATGGTAGTACCCATCCTTTCTGCTTGTTTTTTCATGCTCATCATAAGCTCTGGACCAAATACTCCTTCTGAAAATCCAGGATAATTCTCAACGTCTGTTGTAAGCATTAACTGACCGCCAGGTAATACTCCTGAAATTATCAACGTATCACGTTTTGCACGTGATGTGTATATTGCAGCAGTATATCCTGCTGGACCAGCACCAATTATGATTACATCAAATCTTCTCTTTGTTTCAGGTTTTTTGGATTCTGCTTTGATTTCAGCTTGCATTGATCAAACTGACTTGAAGTTCATATTTAAATTATTCACAGTTTTTTGGTGATTTCGTCTAGAATTTTTTGGTGTTGATTACAAAGCTTGCCAACTGTAATCTGTGAATGTAAAAGATCCTCTTGCCAATGAGCATTGTAAAGTCTACAATCCTTTGATTCACAAAATGATTGACCGGTTAAATAATAAAATAATGCTTGCATTGTGTATCCTTTGATTATCTCACTTAATTTCACATCATGATACTCTAGATATTTTCCCTTGAATTGATTTTTCATCATATCCAAGTTAAGTCCCTGTACCATGTTTTCAAACATACCTAGATAATATTCACGAGGCTTTGCTGGGGCTTCAATTATGCCTGTAGTAGATATGATTGCCGGATTTGAACAAATTACTGCTCTTCCATGGTATCTATAATCCACATAATCATATGTGCAAGTAAGCTTATTTGTGCAAATAAGATGAAATTTGTCTGACTGTGATTCTGTTTCGGGTATTGTGTTGGCAACAATTTGTCTAAATTCAAATCCATCATACATAACAATGTTACTTGTGTTTGTAAAATTTGTAATTGAATTCTCTTCTAATATTATTTCTTCAGAAGTAGGTGTGTGTTTTTCAAAAGGGGCCAGAGGATTAAAGATCTTTGAAGTGGCTAGTTCATAAGCAATTTTTCTAGTCGAATCTTTAAAGAAACTAAAAAACTGCTCTCTTATTTCTACCTCTACACAAAATTTCTCTTTGATAAATCTCCCTAATTCGTTTATATTTATTTCAGGTACTGATGGTTCATCGTATAAGAAAACCTTAGAGATTTTCAACAAACAGATAAAGAATTACTTGAATATAGTTTATCTTCTTAATTCTTTCATTTTTGCAGCTGTTACTTCAGCAGCTTTCTTGCCTGAAAGTAGCATAGAACCATAAGTTGGTCCCATTCTTGGTATGCCGTAGGTTTCAGTTACCGACATACCAGCAACAACAAGACCAGGAAAAACCTCTCCTGTCTTGTGAACAACCCTGTTTTCACCATCGTTAACCCACATAGGATCCATACCTTTCCATTCTACAAGCTTCCTATCAACAAGTCTTTTCACAGCTACCGAGTCATGACCGGAAGCATCAATTACCATCTTTGATTCTAGTGCCACAGGATCAACACATGTAATATTTCTTGGTAGTGCAGAAACTGGCATCCAATTAACTACCACTCCACCGACTCTACCATTCTTTAAAACCAGATCATCGAATTTTGTTAAATTTAAAAATTTGACTCCTGCGTCACACGCTGCAGCAATAAGTTTTGAAGCAGCATGAGGTCCAGTAGTTAGGTAAAGTCCTTCTGATACTTTTTTGTATGGTATTCCTAACTCATCCCATATTTTTTGGGCTGGGGCTCTAACTGTGACCGGATTCATCATATAACCACCTAGCCAGTATCCGCCTCCTAGGTAGTTGTTTTGTTCTATGACTAGTACTCTGAATCCCATAGTTGCAAGTTCTTTGCTTGCTGTGAGTCCAGCTGGCCCTGCACCTATGATTATTACATCAGAGTCTGCTCTATCAATTAAAACTGAATGAAATTCATTAGCAATGGCTCTTGTAATTTCCATTTCTCTAACATCAGCAAAAATTTTTGGTGCTTCATCAGAATGAGTAGCCTGTTGCATAGAAAATTATCCCTTGATAAGTACATTAATAGTTTGCTCAGTTTGTAAATGCTTCTTCAAATGCTTTTATTGATTCTCTTATCTTGAATTTCTTTAGAGGGTTCTTAAATGCATATGCAGAAATTATTTCAGATTTGCCCAGATCTTTTTTAGAAATGGCCCTTTTTGCAGCCCTGATAGAATCAAGTATAACATTGCACCCGTTCGTACTATCATCTGTTTTAAGAGTTAGATCCATCTCAATGGTTGAGCCCAAAAAGCCTTTTGCTTCCATCCAATAATAGCTAACTCGAGAGTTACCAAGCTGTTCAGCAAATTCAGTGGTTCCTGCGGTAGATTTGAAAGGATAAGGCACTTCCACTGCTATGGATTCGGTTTTTATTTTGCGTTTTTTCTCTCTTATCTCTTCCGCCATGGTGTTTTGCGTATCTTGGTTTCCTCCTACATCAAGCTGGTACGCTTTTTCTATTTTGATACCTCGATGTGTAATGAATTCCATCATTCCACGATGAAATGCAGTTCCACCAAATTGACTCATCAAGTCATCACCAAGTATCATTAATCCTTTTGATGTAAACGCAGATCGTAATTGCTCAGTTGTAATTTTCGAGGCGGTGGCATTAAAAAAAGAACATCCTATCTCTAAAGATGCTTTTGCATATTTTTCTCCACTTTTATCCATTCCTGAAGAAATTAAATTAATTAGAAAATCTGGATTAATTTTCTTCAAAGAGCTTACAAAATCTTCGTATGTTGTGGATTTTATTCCTCCCATCAGGGTAGAACTGCGGGACATTGGATCTTCTGAGATTCCTGGTTGTATGGTTAAATCAGAATCAAGTTTGTAATCTGAAACAACATCACTAACTTTTTTTCCTACTTTGGCAGGATGAATATCAAAAATACCAGTGATAACTACATCCGTGATGTCAAAACCAGCAAGTTTCGGATGCCAGAGACCTTCAGCTGAATTCTTGTAAAACTGTAACCCTTTGATAAGAGTTGAAGTGACATTTCCAAATCCTGCTATTGCGATTTTGATTTTATCAGACACGTGATTTTTTCTTGCCGGTGAACATTTAACTCTTTTCTACATCTTGAAGATTTATTTGAGATGTCGACTATATTCATATCATGATTAATATCAATTCGTATAGGTTCACTGATCTATCAGGCATTCTAGGTTGTACTGCCATATTAGAAAGAGAAACAGATCACTAACAGACTTAGCTAGAACTAACGGTAAAAATGAGATACAAGTTATGTAATAGGGACATTTTCCATGCTTATTATAAAATTTATATTCAATCCACAGTGAAATTATCTATAATTGAGTAAAACAAGCCTAAGCCAATCTAGAGACAATAATTTACCTAAACCGAAGATAAACTGGGGTCGACTAGAGGAAGCTGAAAAATTTGCAGAAATGGTAACGCTTTTCAGACGTGGTAAAATTAACCGTGATGATTTTAGACGTTTTAGATTACAACACGGTGCATATGGTAGCCGAATGACTGATGACTATAGCATGGTAAGAGTAAAAGTGCCAGCTGGCGAAGTTTTTCCAGATCAACTTGAAAGACTTGCTCAGCTAAGTGAAGCATTTTCAATAGGCAGCGCTCATGTTTCTACAAGACAAAACTTTCAGCTTCACTGGATTGCGTTAGAAGATGTTTCAGAAGTAATGAGAGGTCTTGCCGAAGTTGGATTGACATCAAGAGAAGCATGTGGAAATTCGGTAAGAAATGTGATGTGTAGCCCTCTTGCAGGTACTTGTCCTCAAGAAGTTTTTGATTCAACTCCGTATGCACTTGCTACTGCAAAATTCCTTTTACGAAATCCAATGAATCAAGCACTTCCACGAAAGTTCAAGCTCAATTTCACATGTTGTGAAAAACACGGAATGGCAAGGATAGCAGATATCGGTTTGATTCCGCAAAGAATTGATGCTGATGGCAAAACATATGCTGGATTTAAAATATTCCTAGGTGGCGGATTAGGTGCACAATCATTTGTGGGTTATCAACTTGAAGAATTTACTCCAGAGGATGATCTGCTGTATACAATAATAGCAGTTCTTAGGGTCTACGACAGAATGGGGAATAGAGAAAACATGGCAAGAAATAGGATGAGATATCTTGTTAATGAGATGGGATGGGAAAAGTTCCAAAATATAGTACTAAAAGAAAGAGCAGTGGTAAGGGCAACACAATCAGTTATGATAAAGCTTGAACTAGACAAGATTCCTGAAGTCCTCGGTAAAATTAGTATAAGTTCTGATACTCCGTCTAAACCTGAAGGCTTTTCTAGATGGGAAAAAAGTAATGTAATTAAACAGAAACAGAATGGTTACAATTCTGTATTTTTAACTCTAGAATCTGGAGATGTAACTGCTAATCAACTCAGAGTAATGGCCGAAATTGCAAAAGAATTCTCTGCAGAAGGAAGAGCACGAACTGGCTTCTTGCAAGATATGGTATTTAGATGGGTAAAAGACGAAGATCTTCCCAAACTTTACTCAAGGCTATTGGAAGTCGGACTAGCAAATGCAGGGGCATTAACAATGGCATCTGTCATTGGGTGTTCTGGAACCACATCCTGTAACCTTGCGTTAACCAACTCACATAGAATTGCAAAAGAAATTCAAAGAAAATTCCTTGAGCTAAAACTAGACAACGATGATGACTTGCGTGATGCCACCATAAAGATAAGCGGTTGTCCTAACTCTTGTGGGCAACACGAAATTGCCACAATTGGATTTTATGGCGGTGGTGGAAGAATGGGAAAAGACATGTATCCGTTGTATATCATGTCTCTTGGCGGAAGAGCAGATGAACAAGCAATGTTGGGCTTGACATGCACTAAAGTTCCTGCAAAAAGAGTAATTTCGACCATTCTAAAAATAATTGAGATTTTCAAATCTGAGAAAAAAAACGGTGAAACGCTAGACTCTTGGATACATAGAATAATAGATGGCAACGGCGGTCCTACTGTGAAATCTCTTAATGATATTAAGGAAATTTTAAAACCTGTTGTGGTTGCCCCAACCATTGAACAAGATAAAGACTTCTACGTCGATTATGGGAACGACGGTAACTATCATGCTCGAACTGGAAGGGGCGAATGTGCTGCTTGAATAAAGAAAAAATCATGCGCCCGACTATTGACGCAGATACACTAAGATCTAAAATTCGCGACAAAAGTGTTCGAGTTCTAGATATTAGGAAAGAAGAAGATTACAAACAAAATCACATTCCTAGTGCAGTGAACCTCCCTCTAGCAAATCTTCTTGCAGATGACAGTCCTGAAAAGGTCTTACAATTCGTGCAATCCTTTGGAATAGATGATGAAACACCAGTTGTTGTATATGACGACACTTTTGGAGCCCTTGCGTCTAGAGTTGCTTGGACGTTACAGTATATTGGACATGAAGATGTTTCACTTTTAGACATTACCTTTGGTACATGGAAGAAGATGGGACTTGAGACAAGCACAGAAAAATTATCATTTGACAAAAAAAATCACTCACTAAAACCTAGGCCTGAAATACTTGCAACGGTGGATTATTTGGGGCCTGCAAAGGAAAAGGGTGCTGTTCTAGTAGATAACAGAGAGAGATTGAATTTTCTTGAGAACCATATTCCAGGAGCAATAAACATTCCATATAGAATGCTGGCTTCCCCAGATAACATATTGAGACCAAAAGAAGAATTGAAAAGATTAATTCAAAACAGGAATATATCCCCTGACGCCGAAGTCATTACGTATTGTGGAAGTGTAGGAACTCTTTCGGGGTTGGGATACTATGCACTCAAATCAATAGGAATGGAAAATGTAAAACTTTATGTTCGTTCATTTAAAGAATGGAAAGCACTAGAAAAACCAATTGAACGACAGAATGATGCAAATTACTGGGATCTTTCTGCTGAATAGAACTGTAACTAATTTTGAGCTACTGCACTTCGAAGTTTTGTTGTAACAGTTGATTCTATGCTGTCAAAAAGATCTAATATTTTCTGTTTGTTTGCTTGAAGATATTCATACCCTCTATCGCTCAATCTTATTTTGTATAATCTAATTTCTCTGTGTTCTTCAAAAAAATATTCTATCATCTGAGATCCTTTCTTTGCAGGATCAATAAACACGTCAAGATTTGTAATTGTTTCTTTGATGTCTCCTTTCTCTATAGATGTCCTTGTAGCTTGTATTGCTTCACTTATTTCTTTGAGGTGTTGAACTAGTATAGGACTCTTTTTCTTTGTACCAAGAAGACCTTTTTTTTCTACTCCGATTTTTTCTGCTAATTCTGGAATAATCTCATATTCGTCTATTTTCTGGAATCCTATGTGTTTTTCATTTTTAATAATCAGTCCCTTTTCAATTAATTTTCTTGCAGCATCTTCAATCTCTGCCTTGCCCATCATTGTAGTCCAGACAATCTGACCTACTCGATGGTAACCTTGTCTTATGGATTCTAAAACAACAACTTCTACTATTCTTCTAAACCCTTCGGCTGCTTTGACATTTTCAAAGTCTTTATCTCTAACAGCTTTCTTTGCATTTTTTACATCAATTTCAATTGAGCGCTTGAGCGCATCAAGAGCTTCAGATATGTGATTTAGGATAGAATGATAACATGCCTTGTTATACCACGCCATGCCATCTGTGGGATCTGAATCAATTGCCTTTTCAACACATTCCAAGGCTTTTTCGTAATTTTTTTGCCTGTAAAAAATTAGACCCTTCAAGTTCCATGCATCTGCATTAGTAACATCGATTTGATGTACTTTGTTGTATGCTTCCATTGCTCTTGAATAATCATCCATGTGAAAATGAGCATATCCCAATTTTAATAGGGAATCAACATGTCCAGGATCAATTCTCAGTGCATCCTCAAATGCCTGTACAGCTTCTTCCATTTTTTCATCTGCCATCATGGCAATCCCTTTTTTGAAAAGCTTATTTCTTGAATAATCTGAATCCATCAACTTTGATTCTTTCTTAGAGTTTCCACTAAACTCGATCTCGTTTTCTACCGTAGAATCTATTTTTGGTTCCTTCGGCTTGTCTTTGAATAACTTCCTCAAGGATAATATAATAGGCGATTTTGCCAGATAAATACTATTCCGGATATGTTTATTGTTGATTTTTCTTGATTTCATTCGTAAACTGTCTTTATATCATATGGAAAATACAAAAATACTCAATGATTACACCTAGGATATGTCAGACGGAGGGAGAACACTTGAAATTACAGGTATTTCTCCATTTAGACTTTCGTCGGGTGTCTTTGAAGTTCAAATTGCCATCTGTGACAGTCCACCATCAGCTGAGGAAATTACAAGAAAAAGTTTTCCTTTGTTATGGAAAGACAATTTTCATCTGAGAGTAAAAGATAAAAAATTTACCCAAGTTTTAGGCAGTGAAAAAAACCCACTACCTGAATCAATTTTTCTACGAAGTTCGGTGTGGGTTATAATTACTGATCAATTCTCTTCAATTCATACTGTTTTTGAAACTGAAATTCCTCAAGCCTATACAAGAAAAGCGCCAGAAACTACAGAACATGTAAAACCGGTAACAAGTGAATCAGTTTCTCGTCCCCAAGTAAGAATAGAACCAGAACGAATTTTAGGAGAAAGAGGATTTCGAGGACCTACTGGTCTTCCAGGTCCACCAGGAGATAAAGGAGAACCTGGTCCACGAGGTCCATTAGGTGACAAAGGTGACAAAGGTGACAAAGGTGAACAAGGACCACGTGGCGATAAAGGATTAACTGGTGACAAAGGTCCCTCTGGTGATAAAGGTCTTAGAGGTGATACAGGTCCAAGTGGTGATAAAGGCGATAAAGGCGATAAAGGCGATAAAGGCGATAAAGGCGACAAGGGTCTTACTGGAGATCCAGGTTCAATTGGTGATAAAGGACATACAGGGCCACAGGGTCCAATAGGTGACAAAGGAATTATTGGTCCAGCTGGAGAAAAAGGTCCTAAAGGTCCACCAGGTCCATTGGGTGACAAAGGACCGATAGGTCCACAAGGCCCACAAGGTGATAAGGGACTGACAGGTCCGCAAGGTCTACCAGGTGATAAGGGTCCACAAGGTCCACAAGGTCCAGCTGGAGAAAAAGGACTTACCGGAGTTCCAGGTCCACAAGGTGATAGGGGGCCGCGTGGTTTGCCAGGTTCTCCTGGTGAACAAGGCCCAC
>JBGPWD010000149.1:0-2589 GCA_041492015.1 Nitrosopumilaceae archaeon | reverse complement strand
TTCCATTTCTCGCGTTAACTTTTGCCATTCGCGCTGCAAGATTTGCTTCATCCACTGATCAAACTCCTCTTCAACAAACTTTGCATCCTCAAGTGGATCGTGTGTTCCGGCAGGAACAGAGTGACCTTGAATATCAGTAGAGCCAGAAGCATCAACCACATGAATTAAAACTTCGGCTTGTCTTGCATCATCTAAAAATTTGTTTCCCAGTCCCTTGCCCTCATGTGCACCTGGAACAAGACCTGCAACATCAATCAGTTTAACTGGAATGAATCGAGTTCCACCTACACAAAGAGGATGTGTATGATTAATTCCAAAATGTTTGCATGCACATTCTGTCTTTACATATGCAATTCCTACATTTGGTTCAATTGTAGTAAACGGATAATTTCCAATCTGAGCAGTAGTTTCTGTTGCAGCTGAAAAAAAGGTAGATTTACCAACGTTTGTTTTGCCCAACAGTCCTATTTGCATGGCAACCTTTCTAATGCTTACTCTTATTAGTATTACAGAAATCGTTTAATCCAATTTGATTTGATGGTATGTGTTGTCTAAAGTAATAACTGGAAATCCCGGAGTAGGAAAACACACTGTCGCAAAACATATTGCAAAAAACCTCAAGTTGGAACTTATCGATATAAATAAGATAGCTGTAGAAAACGGCATATTTGTACGAGGAAAAGAAACACTGTATGTCGATACAAAAGCTTTGCAAAAAATTCTAGATAAAAAAATTACAAATCATTCCCTAGTAGTAGGACACTTGGCGCCGTATGTAATACCAAGAAAAAAAACCCAGATAGTAATAGTTCTAAGAAAAAGTCCGTACAAGTTGATTTCCGTTTATAAAAAAAGAAAATACTCGAAACAAAAAACAATAGAAAATTTGGGGAGCGAGATTTTAGGAATAACGTTCTATGATTCTTTAAAAAAATTTGGTCCAGCAAAGACACGTCAAATTGATACTAGTCTCAGTTCAGTTTCCAAAGTTGTTAAAAAAATTGAGATGCTTTTTGAAAAAGGCAAGTTTCAAGAAGACCAAGTCGATTGGCTTGGCTTGATTTCAAAAAAACAAGATTTGAAGAGGTTCTTTCCCTACTAACTTCAAATAATGCTCTACAGATGATATAAGAAATGTTTGAGATTAAAAAGAGCGATCTTGCTGCAAGAATAGGAATACTACACACAAACCATGGCAAAGTTGAGACGCCAGCGTATGTGCCAGTGATTCACCCCGTAAAGCAGACAATTCCTCCTAAAAAAATGAGAGAGATGGGTTTTGATCTAGTTATAACAAATGCGTACATTACATTAAATAATTATAGAGATGACGCAGTAAAACGTGGCATTCATCAAATTATAAATTATGATGGATCAATAATGACAGATTCTGGAGGCTACCAAGTATTAGAGTATGGGAAAGTTGACGTTGATCCAAAAAGCATGGCTGCATTTGAACAAAAAATTGGGACTGATCTTGCGATCCCACTTGATAGACCCACTGGTTTTGGTCTTTCGAAAAAAAAAGCAAAATTCTATGTTGATCATACACTCAAAGTTTCCAAAGAAACTCTTGACAATTCTGAAAAAAATGGTCAGATCTGGATAGGTCCTATTCAGGGTGGTGAGCATTTTGATCTAGTAAAGAGATCGACAAAGGCTCTAGTTGGATATGGGTTTGAGATGTTAGCTCTTGGAAGCCCAGTTGAGTTCATGGAATCATACGAATACAAACTTCTTGCAAATATGATAATTACAGCTAAAAAACAAATGCCAGATTCTATTCCTTTACATCTTTTTGGTGCAGGTCATCCATTAACAATTCCATTTGCTGTTGCACTTGGATGCGACACTTTTGATTCTGCATCGTACATGCTCTATGCAAAACATGACAGATACATTATGGAAGATGCTACTATGAAGCTTGATGAAATGGCATACTTTTCTTGTAATTGTGAGATCTGTTCAAAATTTACACCAAAAGAAGTCATGTCACTAGAAAGTCAAGAAAAAATTAACAAAATTGCCCTTCACAATCTATATACAATTAAAGCAGAAGTAGATAGGGTAAAGGAGGCAATCCATGAAGGAAGACTGTGGGAATACGTTCTCAAAAAGGCTAGGTCTCATCCTAAACTCTTCGAAACTGTCGAAGTTTTTACTCAAAACCAGCAATACTTTATGGGTACGACCCCAAGATTCAAAGAAAAAGCCATCTTTCTTTTTTCAAAAGAGGATCAATATCGCCCTGAAATAACAGCATTTCATAACACAGTTCGTAAATTCAAATCACAGAAAGACACTGTATTAATAATTCCAGATGGCATAATGCGACCATTTTATCTTTCAGAAGAATATAATAAGCTAAGAAAAAAGTTTGCCAAAAATTGTGAAGACATCCAATTCTGTCAATTCAATCCTTTCCTTGGTATAATTCCGCTTGAAATATCCGACTTGTATCCCGCTGCTCATTATGTTATGCCTAGGATTTCATATCCTGAAGACGAGTTTTCAGAGTTTGCAATAACTTGGAAGAAATTTTTTACAAATAACAAGTTCAAAACAGCATATCTTGCAAACGATAAGTTT
>JBGPWD010000076.1:0-4365 GCA_041492015.1 Nitrosopumilaceae archaeon | reverse complement strand
CATCTTTTATAAAATTGTGCCATCTTTGAAACATATTCAAATTCCCAAGATCTTTTTTCTAAATCGTCTTCTTTTACAAGAAAAATAAAATGTACAAGCATATTTGCAAAAATTGCATTAGAATTAAAAGGTCTTTGCTTTATGACACGTCATCAAATAAAGAAAAGAATGGTAAACGGTTTGTGAGATTATAAAATAATTCAAATTTAACAAGATGAATTATTCTGCTTAATCCACAAAAAATGGAACGAGTTAACTTTGGCCTTCTATTCCCATCAACGTTAGAGTGGAACGAATTTTTTCAATTTTTCGAATTTTCCAAGTTATTACTTCTCGTAGAGCTTCTACTGTTGGCGATTCTATCTTGGCCAAAATATCATAGGCACCAAATGTACCATGTACTTCTTTGACACCAGGAATTGCTTTCAACTGGCCGATAATAGATTCTTCAGAACCAAGTTCGCAATTTATTAACACATATGCAGTTGCCATACCATATCTATACAATGCAAATATATCAATGGATCTATCGGAAGTTTTAATGAATTGTTAATAGGAAAAATATTACTTTATTTATAACTAAAAAAATCATACCGAATAAAAATGCTAAAATCATGTTTGTGATTTTACAACATTTTTCATAGAATTTAGTAAATGTTCCCCGGTTCTGACCCACAAAAAGTCATTGGTAGTATTAGCCAACCCTCATCTTGTTCTTTTACCGGGGTGCCCATGTCGCACGGCTGGGTGGACCAAAAATCATGTTTTATCATACCAGTCCGTCTGCGTGCATTTGGGGCAAAAAGAAGTTGTTATTTGTTTAATATTAATCCATTGAGTTTTATCTCAAAACCCGTAATAGGGATCCGCATCTTGAAATTATCTATCACATCGGGAGAAACCACCCCTATTTCACCAACTTTGTCATTGAAGACAAACACATCAGCAGTGCTACCAACTAAAAACATAGGATTAGTAGAAGTAGGAGTTCTACATCCAAGATCAAATGTTGATTTAAGAAAAGACTGTAAAACTGATTTTATTTCTGTAAAGCTGACATCATTATGGGCACTAACACCTGCAATGTGAATTTCTTCCTTAATCTCCCCGTTTTTTTGTGAAAATACTACACCAGTCTCAAAGAGCTTTTGCGGATATGATTCATGAATATTTCTTGACAGTGTTTCAATTAGACCTGGTAATATGGCATCTCGTAAAATAGCATGTTCCTGACTTTTAGAATCAGAAACTGAAACAATCTTTGATGAATCCCTTTTTGTATAATCGCATAAAACTCGTTGACTGGTAAGACCGAAATTCATCACTTCAGAAAATCCAAGACCGATCATTACAGAATTTATTGCATCTAGTGTTGTTGTGATCTTAGCTTTTTGACCAACAGAAATAGATTCAGGAATTGTTGGTTCTAGGTTTTCTATACCATATCCAAGTGCTACTTCTTCAACAAGATCCATTTCCCCAAAAATATCTGTCCTACATCTAGGAATAGTACAGATAATTTTTTTACCTCTACTTTGTGCATCTAATCTGCTTTTTCGAAGTGCTGATACCATTTTAGGTACTGAAATTTTTATGCCAAGTATTTTATTTGCTAGATCAGCATCAAGGATCATACTCTTGGGTTTCAGCAAGGGGGTAGAATTGTTTGCGCCAGAAATTTTTATAGAAAATAATTCAAAACCAGCATCTTGAAGTATATTTGCTATTACTGCAAGAGTGTCTTCAGCAGCATTTTTTTCTTGTGCTGTAACTTCTATGAGTAGATTTCTAGTGTTTTTTGAAATCTTCGTTCGGTCTGAATTTATTATTGGTGGAAAAGATACGGCATTATTCTTTGAATCTAAAATAATTGGTACTTTTCCAGAATTACCTAGTAAATGTCCATACTTTATCCCCATTTCATCTTTCTCAAGAATTTCAGATATTGATTTTTCATGAGATGACTCAAGAGGAATGAATTTGTGGTTCTTTCCAGTTGTAGTATATGTCAACGGAAATGAGATCTTATCAAGATCGTGTATGCCTATAGATGTCTTTTTTCTCCTCCTTCCTATTCCATTATGAAGATCCTCTTGCATCACAATTAGTTGTCGTATAGTTTCTTCGTCAAGCTTTCCATTTTTTGCCTCTATAGCTGTTACAAAAGGTCTTATCTTTCTTACAGACTGATTTACTGTTATAGCGTCTTTTCCTTTTTTGATTTTTAGTTTTGGCATTCCGGTTTTTATCCCAAGAAGACCTTGTAGACTAGACACAATTCCATAATCTGTAGAATAATCAGGCCTGTTAGGACTGTATTCTACATTAACATGATCTTTTGTTTCCTCTTCAATATCCAACCCGATTAAAGGTAGTGTTGAAATGATTCTATCTTTAGATAGTTTTTTACCAATAATTCTTTCAAGCCTATCAAAATACAAAGTTACAACTGGCATTTTGATACGTTCCTCAACCAACCAAGGTTGTTATTGTAAAGATCACGCACATCTTCTAATCCATATTTGAGCATGGCAATTCTTTCAATTCCACCTCCCCATGCAAGCACTGGGTTTTTTATTCCAAGTGGCTTTGTTACTTCAGGTCTAAAAATACCCATACCGAAAAGCTCTACCCATTTTCCAAGCTTTTCGTTGTATACCATTGATTGTAAAGATGGTTCAGTATAAGGAAAGAAAGTAGGCCAAAATTTTACTTTTTTCATACCCATCTTTAGGTAAAACTCCTTTTGCAATCCCATCAAATCTCTTAATGTGACATTTTTACTAATCACTACTCCCTCTACTTGATTAAACTCAACAAGATGTTTGTAGCTGACTTTCTCATTTCTAAAGACTCTACCAATAGAAAATATTCTTGCCTCATCTGGTTTCGTATCTGCTAATGTCTGTATCGTCACACATGTTGTGTGAGTACGTAAAACCAATCTTTTTGCTTCATCTAGTTTCCAATCATATTTCCATCCTTTCTTGTGGGTTTGGGATACATTTGAAATTTGATTTTTAGCAGCAATCATTTTTGCATGTAAATTTTTGATATAAAACGTGTCTTGCATTTCTCTTGCAGGATGATCTTGAGGAGTAAAAAGCGCATCAAAATTCCAAAAGCTTGATTGAACTAGATTACCGACAACTTCAGTAAACCCAAGACCAATGAAAATTTCTCTTACTTCATTAATTACATCTTGAAGTGGATGAGATCTTGCTGCAAAAACTATAGGTGCAGGAGCTTCTACGTCAATTGCTCTTGTTTTTCCTACAAGAATATTATCTACTGTAAGCTCCTTTGTATGAGTTGATACGTTCTTTGCTGTTTCTATTCCTTTTTCAGTAAGATTTACTATGACATATTTTGTCGAAGTAAAGGTAAGAAAATCGGGTCTTTTTTTCAGTGAGTCAAGTGTACTCTTATCTTCTATTTCATCTACTGATGCTACCGCAGGACTCTTGGACGCAATTAATTTGATAGTTCGTTCTTCAGGAGTAGCATCATGATATCCTTTAAGTAAAATTCTATTTTCATAAATTTCTATCCAACTGTTTTTCTTTGCATTTGCAATGGCCGGACTAAATTCATTTTTTAGTTGGTTCTTTGCTTCACTAATTTCACAAGAAAATCCAGATAATGATTTAAGGTAATTAACAAGTTGGCGTTCTGGCAATTCCTTCTCAAACGCTTCATTTCCTCCTTTTCCTAGTGCAACAAAATTTTTCTCCGATTCATTAACTTGAACTAGATCTTTGAATTTAAGCCACTCAATGCCACGTCTCACTTGATCTATCGATAGTTGTGTTTTCTCGCAAAGTTCTTCTGGTGTTAAGTTTTGTTTTTCAAGTAATGATTTGAGAATCTTATGTTCTATCGGATGAAGAACTTGTGACATTATCACAAAGAGCCAAAAAGACTTTTTAAACCTTAACCTAACTGAATGATGAATGTCAGTTGACGAGTTCACAGTTACGCCGTGGAGTGTAGAAGGGAACGTTGATTATGAAAAACTTGTACAAAAATTTGGAACCGAAAAAATTTCACCAGAATTACAAAAAAGAATAGAAAAAATCACTGGTGAATTACATCCAATGTTGAAACTAGGGTATTTTTTTAGTCATAGAGATTTAGACAAGATTTTAACTGAATATGAAAAGGGAAACAAGTTCTATCTTTACACAGGACGAGGTCCTTCAGGACTAGTCCACATGGGACATTTACTTCCTTGGATCTTTACAAAGTATCTCCAAGACAAATTTGATGTAAACTTGATTTTTCAAATTACCGATGATGAAAAATTTCTTTATAGTGATGAAAAATCATTTGATGACGTCTCAAAGTACACAAAAGAAAATATTT
>JBGPWD010000093.1:0-3724 GCA_041492015.1 Nitrosopumilaceae archaeon | reverse complement strand
TATTGTCAAGATAATCACAAGCTCTTTACGGTTGGGTATTGCAGATTTTACAATCTTAGACTCTCTTGCAATTGCGTTTACCGGATCAAAAGAAAATCGTGAGGCATTAGAACATGCATATAATGTATCAAGTGATTTGGGTAAGGTTGCTACTGCTGTTGCAAATAATGGAATTGATGGGGCAAAGAATTTTCAAATATCAGTTTTTAGTCCTATCAGACCAATGCTTGCAGAACGAGTCAAGAGTCCAGAAGAGGCGTGTGAAAAGATTGGAGAGAAATTTGCTGCTGAGTACAAATTAGATGGAGAACGAGTACAAATACATGTCAATGATGTAAAAATCATACTTTATTCAAGAAGTTTAGAAAACATTACAAACTACTATCCAGATATTGTTGAAAAAATAGGTAGTGCAATTAATGCAAAAGAAACAATATTGGAAGCTGAAGCTGTCGCAATCAATGAAGATTCTGGTGAATTTCTTGCATTTCAAGAACTTATGCATCGCAGACGAAAGTACGGTGTAGCTAAAGCGGTTTCACAATATCCTATTACTGTGAATTTTTTTGATATAATGTTTAAAGATGGTAAAAGTTGTCTTGATTTACCGTATAAAGAAAGACGAAAAATACTAGAAAAAACAGTAAATGAAGATTCGTTTGCAAAGATCATACCTATGATCATTGTAGAAACGGAACAAAATATAGAAGATTTTTTTGAAAATGCAATAAATGCAGGTTGTGAAGGTTTGATGTTAAAACAGCTTGATGCATCATACAAAGCAGGAGCTAGAGGAAGCAACTGGCTCAAATTAAAGCGTGAGTATAGAAATGAATTAGGAGATAGTCTAGACCTTGTTGTAATAGGAGCTTTCTTTGGACGTGGTAGAAGGACAGGTAGGTATGGTGCGTTATTACTTGCTACATATGATGACCAAACAGATACCTTTCACAGTATTTGCAAAGTTGGAACTGGTTTTACTGACGAAAGTCTGGACCAGTTTTATCAGATCCTCGCTGACAAGATAACCATAAAGAAAAATCCTAGAATTGAAAGTGGTCTTGAAGCAGATATCTGGTTTGAACCCGAAGTAGTAATTGAAATAGTAGCTTCAGAAATTACACTTAGTCCAATACATAAAACGGCAATGGGTGCAATTCGAAAAGGAAGTGGACTGGCACTTCGTTTCCCAAAATTCACAGGCAGGATGCGATTAGAAAAAACTCCCGAAAATGCCACTACTGATCAAGAGATAATTTCTTTGTATAATGGGCAAAAAAGAGTAATTCAGGAAGAGAAGCAGAACTATATTTAACATCAAATTTGTCGTAAGGATTATTAGCTGCTACCATTAAGAACAACGTCTGGATGTATAGTGGGGAATTAGAGGTACAAGCGAAGCGAAAAGCGCTTGCAGTTTTACAAGATGAAATAAACAGAATCCTTAATGCTGTAAGAGATCTTTCCACTCTACCAGGTCTTATAATAAAGCCAGATAAGGCTGAAATTAAACAAGCACTTGAGAGAATAAAGAATACAGAAGACGAGGTAGAAGCATTACGTCGAAAGATAACAAGAGAAATCGCTGATGTTGGAGGTCTGATGATGAATAGAGAAAACCTCTTACACACTGCATATACCACAGATGAAATTGCAGGGTTCATTACAGGAATTGCGTTTAAATTATCAAACATCAAAGCTGTCACTCTAAAAAAAGCGAAACTTGACAAAGATATTTCAGATTTAATTGCACTTGCTGTAGACCAAATATACAAGCTAAATGAAATAGTACGTGCATTAAGTGGGAATCCTACTGTAGCAATTGATCTTGCACAAGAAGCCCAAAAAATAGAACGCAACGTTGATGAAAAATACCGTGAACTTACTATCAAAGTTCTAGATGAAATTACAAATACGAGGGAACTTTTGCTTCTCAAAGATGTTGTAGAAGCAATTGAAGAGATGTCTGATAAATGTCTTGAAGTTTCTGATTCTTGTATTGTATTGGCTTTGAGTTTATAGATTGAAAGGTGAATTAATAGAAAACAGAATAGTAATCTGGAACATACAAGATTCACGTTCTCTATTTATGAACGGATATTATGGAAAACCAGTTGGTATAACAAAACCAAAACCAGATGAAATTAACGTGCCATTGATTTTAGATCTTATAGAAGGATACTATCTAATCCAAAAATCTAAGATCAAGGTATTCAAAGCAAAAAAACTCCTAACTGAAAATAATCTACTTGAAATCTGCAGAAATGAATACCACAACTTTGACAAAAAATATTTTGTCTACAAGGATTTTAGAGATAAAGGCTACATTGTAAATCCAGGAATTAAATTTGGTTGTGATTTTGCAGTATATCAAAAAGGTCCAGGTATCGATCATGCCCCATATCTTGTTCAAGTATACAATACAAGCGACACTGTCTCTGCTACAAGTGTTGTATTGGCAGGCAGGCTAGCAACAACAGTAAGGAAGCAATTTATCTTAGCAATTCCAAGAAGTGAAAAAAAAGTAGATTGCTTAGCTTTAGATTGGTGGAGAGCCTAGCGTAGATTATTTTTAATGTGTGATGCAATTCTGTCGTAAACTGCAAATTGTTCTTTTGAAATTCCCAACTCGTGACTGTTTTTCCATTTTCCATATATTCGAACACCATTTTTTGTAGGATCTACCCAAATACATGCATCCTTGTAAGATAGTTTTTTAATCATACCAGTAAGTTCGTCATCTTTGTTTAGAAGGTCAGCAATTTTTCCTCCAATCCATTCTACACCAACAACTTTTTTTGAACCGAAATGACCTTGAGTTTTTAGTTTTGTTTCAGCAAGAAAATCACTACCTAGGTCTGCATTACCTTTTACTATAAAATGAGCTTGAAAACGATCTTGTGCGCCCCATGGTAAAGGATTAATGTCTTGCATGATGGCATCTTAACCTTTTTGAATTATCTGTACAACATCAATGTTAGCATTTTTTATTTTTATGCAACCGTGGTTTGTAACCATGATTGGTGAATGTGTAAAATTCTTACTATAATAATCGCCCTTTTCAACATCATCTGTACCAATTTCTTTTGTCTTGGCTTCTATTCCTATTGTTTCCAAAAGATCGCAGAATTGTTCAGTTTTGTTTTTTTGTACAAAAGTGTCTTGCTCAGAATCGTGCATGCGTCAAGGTAAATTTCACCCTCAAATAAATATTAGTTTTAAAACAGCATATCGGTACAAAATAGAACAATCGGAATAAATACTCGAAAAATATAGCCAGATTCTGTCAATGCTAAAATTTCAAGGAAAAGTTGTTGTCATCACTGGTAGCGGAACTGGAATTGGAAAGGCAATAGCGGTCAAATTCGCTGAAAATGGTGCAAGTATTGTTATCCTTGGAAGAAGAAAGGAACCACTTGAAGAAACTGCAAAGGATTTGAAAGAAATTATAGACAAAGTAAATAGTAATGCATTTGTTAAAATTTTTGCTGGTGTTGATGTCAGCGATGAAGAAGGCGTATCACGCATGTTTGATGAATTAAAATCATCTGGAAGTGTAGACATTCTAGTTAACAATGCAGGTGTTTCCGGCCCAGTAACTTGTTTTGCAAATTCTCCTATTACAGAATTTAAAAGTACAGTTGCAATACACCTTACTGGAACCTTTTGGACATCCGTTCAAGCACTCAAAGCAATGAAAGCAGGATCCAAAATTATTACCATT
>JBGPWD010000150.1:0-2586 GCA_041492015.1 Nitrosopumilaceae archaeon | reverse complement strand
CTCATCAACTGCAACCATACTGAAAAAATCACTTTTAGATTATTTAAACATAGGCAAAATTAACAATAACATTCATCCAAAGATTCATAAATTGAAATTTTATCAATTTTCTTTAGATGTTTTCCATATCTACCCTTACTGATGTAGTTAGGATTCCCCCTAAACTCTTTGGAGAGTCTCTCAAAAAAGCATCAACTACCATACTTAGAGAAAAATACGAGAGCATGATAAATCCCGAACTTGGCTATGTAATTATGATTCTTGATACTAAAGTTGAAAAAATGGGAAAAATTGTTTCTGGTGATGGAGGCACATATCATAAAGTTGAATTTACAGCCTTGACATTTTATCCAAAACTTCAAGAAATTGTCAGAGGAGAGATTGTCGAAATTACTGACTTTGGAGCATTTGTAAGAATTGGAGCAACAGATGCATTGTTACATCTATCACAAATTATGGATGATTATCTAAAAAGCGATGTAAAATCCGGCATGATACTTGCTAACCAAAGTGGGAGGACCATGAGAATTGGTACTACTCTTCGTGCAAGAATAACTGCGGTTTCCCTTGGAAAAACGGCAGCAATGAAGATCGGTATTACATGCAGACAACCTTTCCTTGGTGCAGATGAGTGGATAGAAGAAGAAATAAAGAAAGCAAAAGCTCCACCAGTAAAAGCTCCGCCAGTAAAAGCTCCACCAGCGAAAGCTCCCACTGCTCAAGCTGAAAAAGCCAAAAAGACAGTAGAAGCAAAGTGAGATTAACATGGTAAAAGAAATGGCATGTAGAAAATGTAAATTTGTTACAATAGGCAAAGTGTGCCCTGTTTGCAAATCATCAGATCTGACACCAGATTGGCGCGGTTCTATTCTTGTTGTTGACCCAGCCACTTCGGTAGTTGCAAAAACTTTGGGAATAACAGAAAAGGGCAAGTACGCTCTCAAGGTAACCTAGATTGCATATACGTGCAAGAAAGGCACTTGACAGTTTTTTAGCTGAAGATATTGGAAAAGGAGACATTACAAGTAATCTTTTACCAAGAAAAAAAATTGCTGCAAGCATAATTTCACGACAAGAGGGAATAGTAGCAGGTGTGCAATATGTGAAATACATCTTTGTTTCAAGGGGATGTAAAGTAAAAATTCTAAAAAAAGACGGTTCCAAAATTAAACCAAATCAGAAAATATTGATTATTTCTGGTTTTGCCCACACCATATTGTCATGTGAGAGAACTGCACTTAATTTATTATCCAGAATGAGCGGCATTGCAACTCAAACCAATCATCTTGTGAATAAAATAAAGAAAGTAAATCCAAAAGTAAAACTCTATTCCACAAGAAAAACAGTACCAGGATTACGTTTGTTTGATAAAGAAGCTGTGAAAATTGGTGGTGGCAATAAACATAGAATGTCACTTGATCAGATGATAATGATAAAAGATAATCATCTTGTGGTTGCTGGTTTATTAGAATTAATTCAGAAGGCACACAAACAATACAGAACAATAGAAGTCGAGGTGGAAAACCTTAATGACGCAATTCTTGCTACAAAAGCTGGTGTATCCATAATAATGCTAGATAATCGCTCACCAAAAGAAATTTCAAAAATTGTTAACACTTTAAAAAAATTGCATCTAAGAGAGAAAATTAGAATCGAGGCCTCCGGCGGCATTGATTCTACTAATATACAATCTTATGCAAGGACGGGTATTGATATGATATCAGTTGGAAAAATTACTAGTTCAGCATCAGGGCTAGATTTGAGTTTAGAAGTTAACTGATTGCAAGCATTCGTTCTATTGCAAGTTGTGCTTTTTGAGCAATATTTTTTGGAACCCTGACTTCGTATTTTTCTTCTTTTAACGAGGCATAGACTTTGTCAAGAGTTATCATCTTCATAAATTGACATACTGCTTTGTCTGAGATTGGGATGAATTCTTTTTCAGGATTTTGTTTTCTCATTCTATAAAGTATTCCTGTTTCTGTTGCAACAACAAATTTCTTTGAAGTTGAGATCTTTGCGTGATTCATCATTCCTTCAGTAGACAAAATCTGAACTTGTCTACCTCCATAATCTCCTGATGCAACATCATACATAACTGAAGAAGTGCAGCTACATTCTGGATGGATAAGAAATTCGGCGTTGGCATATTGATTTAGTTTTTCTTGTACATCCTGTGATCTGATTCCAGCGTGTACGTGACATTCGCCTGCCCAGATAAACATGTTCTTACGATTTGTCATCTTTGCAACATATGATCCTAAGAACATATCTGGCAAAAATAGAATTGCTTTATTTTCTGGAATGGATTTCACAACATTTACTGCGTTTGACGAAGTACAACAATAATCAAGTTCAGATTTCACTTCTGCAGTAGTGTTTACATAACCTACAGTTATGGCGCCTGGGTGTTCGCTCTTCCATTTTCTTAATTGATCTGCTGTTATGGTATCAGAAAGTGAGCAGCCTGCAGCCAAGTCTGGTATGAGCACTTTTTTCTCTGGGCATGTGATGGCAGCAGTTTCTGCCATAAAATGTACACCACAGAACAAAATCGTTTTTTGTTTTGTCTTTGCAGCTTGCCTT
>JBGPWD010000084.1:0-3897 GCA_041492015.1 Nitrosopumilaceae archaeon | reverse complement strand
AACAATAGAAAATTACTAACACTTTCTACTTGTGATGTACTCGGTGTGCATATCAAAAAAGAATTTGAAAAGGAACTTTCACATGTTGTAGTGTCATATGATAAAGGAAGACATTCGGACTTGGGACTAGAAGTAGCTAGTGCGTTTTCTAATATTTTAGGAAGTAGTATGCGAATTGTCAGAGGCGTAGTAGAATCACCTGAAGAAGAACGTGACATCTTAGGAAGGATCAATGAAAAGATGTTTGATCTAGACCTTAAGAAAATTCCTGTTGAACGGATCTACCCAACAACCGATGACATAACCAAAGATTTGTTGCAAAACCTAAACCAGGATCCAGAGATTGTTATAGTAGGAGCAGGAAATCAATCAGATCAAGCTTTTAGTCCAAAGACATTAGCGATTGTGGAAAAATCCTCTTACAGTGTTTTTGTTGTGCGTGACTCCAGGTTCTCAAACATCAAAGCCCGATACTTTTGGCACATGATTGCCCCTAGACTTAGGGAAAATAAATTCATCTACAGTATGTATATTGAAACAACGAAATTTATGGCCTTTATGAGAACAAAGAGAAAACAACCTCGCTCTGACGAGGATTATTTTGCCCCAAAAATGTAGTGCTCTATACTTTCTGATTTTTTTCTAGCCATTTTGGCAATATTAAAATAGAAATTTCTCTATAGATTAACAAGGTGCGAGCTGGTGAACGAGCTACTGCTTAGGCAGAGGAAACTCCTCCCTCCATGCAGTAAATGTGATCCAGAGATGGATAGTCAGAGATGACTGGCTACAGAACAGAAAAAAATCTGACCCGGCGTCACTGTGATGGCAAAACCTGAGATTTCCGGCAAGGAATGAAAAGAGCTGACCCACAGGGAGCAAGGCCAAACAAAACTAAAAGCACTGCACTTGGTTTAGGTAGGCCGCATAGCTTAATCTCGTGAAAACAGAAGGAGGGTTACGTCTGGCACGCACCATTTTTTAATTTTAGTTTATAAAATACTAGTTCTATGGCTTGGGTGTTTTTTTATCATCATCAAACCTGTCAGCCCAATGCTGTCTATCTTCATACTGCATTGGCCCGCTTGGACTGGTGTCTTTTGGCCTGTTGGCAGCTTGTTTGAGCTTTCTATTACTCCAGAACAAAACTGCCCCAGCAACAATTGCTCCAAATGCTGCCATTGCATAAATTACTCCAACTGGAAAGCCACCGCTTGATGTCTCTGTTGTTGTTGCTTTTGGAGTAGTGGCAAATGCTGGTGTATCGCCAACCTTTGTTGAAATTGCAAAACCATCGATGTTGACTGTAGCTGAACTTGGATGTTGAACTGTTGTAAGTTGATAATTAGTATCAGCAGAAAAATCTAAAGTCTTTTGGGTTGGTTTTTGACTTCCCTCACCTAGACTACTTTGTCCCATGACATAAGTTGAGATTGCTACTTTTTGTCCTATGTATCCGTAGTCGCTAGTCTCAGAAAGTGTGTAAGCTGGATCGAAAAGATGTGTCCATACACCTAATGGTACAGATAAGATTTCACTTGAATCAATTAAATTATTTTTTAAAGCATTCTCTGCTGGGGTTCCAGCGATAACAGAATATACATCTGGCACTGCTTTTTTGAGAAAGCTTATTGGATAATTAATTTCATTATCACCATATTGAGTCGTTTTTATTATGATTGGATCTTTTATTGCAAAGCCCATCCAAGCCGCATCCATGATTGTTGGTGTATCGCCACTTCCTTTGGTAATGACATAGCTTGTTATTGTTGGAATTAATTCAATGTTGTAATCGATTGATGCTGACTTTTCATCACCAGTGAGAATAGCCGTATATTTTACCATCAAGTCTGTTACAATAACGGGGCTTTTTTGATCCCGTACTAGTGCGGTGTTTATCTGATGAATCAAATCTTGAATGCTTGTATTATTGGAATCCTCAACAAAGCTTATTGTATAATTCTTACCTTCCAATAGGTTCTTGAGTTTACCACCATTTGGATATTCTATAAACGCAGATTCCAAATACTTGAAGCTTGTTTTTTCAGGTGAGCCACCTGAATTTAGATGGGCAGTAAGGTCAGAAGTTGCCCAAATCGGAGAAATACCACTAAAAACCAACAAACCAATTAATCCTAAAGCAAAATACTTGCCGATAGTCACGCTCAAACTTCTTTTAGGGGCAGTAATAAATCTTATCGAAAATCTTACCAATAAAATTTACAACATGTCTTGGTGGCAAAAGTAATATGTGCATACTATCACTACCCATCTTCGTAGGAAATTAAAAAAAATGATAACAATGCTTGCAGGCGGAACAGGTTCCGTAAAACTCGTCAGGGGAATTTCTTCCCAAACAAGAGATATCAGTGTAATTTCAAATGTTGGCGATAACTATTGGCTCTATGGTCTTTACATCTGTCCTGACATTGATACGATTCTTTATGGGCTTGCTGACTTGCTTGATACTGAAAAAGGTTGGGGAATAAAAAAAGACACCTATAATTTTTTACGACAAATGGAGATGTTAGGAGAAGAAACTTGGTTTAAAATTGGAGATCGAGATGCAGCAATCCATCTTTTACGAACAAACATGCTCAAAAATGGCAAGAATTTATCTGATATTACCACGTGGTTGTGCCAAAAATTCGCTATTGATATAAAATTAATTCCTGTTACTGATAACACTGTAGAGACAAGAATTGTTACAAGCAAAGGCGATCTTCACATACAGGAATTCTGGGTAAAACACAAGGGACAAGACAACGTTGAAGGAATAAAATATCTTGGAGCTGACAAAGCTAGGGCAAATCCAGCTGCTGTAAATGCAATTCATGATTCAAAGTTGGTTATAATTGCACCAGGAAATCCGCTTACAAGCATAGGACCCATTCTTTCAATTAAAGGAATAAAAAAAGAACTCTCCAAATCAAAAAAGAAAGTTGTTGTAGTAAGTCCACTCATAGGAAATAACTCAGTAAGTGGACCAGCTGCCAAATACATGGAAGCAGCTGGTATGGAAGTATCAGTATATGGACTTGCAAAAATGTATTCGGATGTAGCTTCTAATATTGTAATAGATTCTTCTGACAAACTTCATACAAGGAAGATAGAAAACTTGGACATGAAGGTATATGAAACTAAAATAAAAATGAAAGATAAAAAAGATGAAGATGCCCTTGCATCTTTTATTCTAAAACAAGTGCATGTCTAAATTACGTACGGGAGCAATTGTTCCAGTTAAAACCTTTTCAAAGGCAAAAACGCGACTGAACTTATCATACGAAAAAACAGTAGATCTTTGCAAGATGATGTTAGATGAAGTCTTACAAACAATTTCACAATCAAGTGTTATAGAAAAAATTGCAGTTGTAAGTAAAGATGAATCTGCCTTAAAGATAGGAAAAAAATTCAATGTCGTAGAAATCTATGATGAAAACGAAGATGGAGTAAACAGCGCAGTCTCAACTGCAGACAAGTATTTTTTGGACAAAGGATTTGATGCAACAATTGTATTCCCACAAGATATACCCCTCATGCAAACAGAAGATATACAGACGCTGTATGATTTTCATATGTCTAACCGGTGCGTACTTGTGGTGCCATCACGAAAATTTGATGGAACAAACGCATTATTTAGAACTCCTGTAAATGTAATGGAGACTCACTATGATGAGGATAGCTACAAAATTCACCTGACTATTGCAAATAATAAATCTTCAAAAGCTGCACTTGTTTTGATTAGAAGAATAATGCTTGATGTTGACGAGCCATCTGATCTCCAGATTATTTTAAAGCATTCAAACTCTTCGATTTCAAAAACACTTGAAAATTTGTTAATTTAATCAGACACTGTTCAGTCTTAGGTTCATTTCACGTATTTTTTGTGGTACATTT
>JBGPWD010000095.1:0-3684 GCA_041492015.1 Nitrosopumilaceae archaeon | reverse complement strand
GTAGAATCCTGTTTTATCTCGAATTAATCTAATGAATTTTTCATTCCCGTATTGTTCACGATATAATTTCCAAAGATCTATCTCGCTTACTGGGTTTATGAGAAAAGTGTGATTTGTACACAATATCCCTCTAACTATATCAACGGCATGAGGACTCATCGATACGTGAATCTTTTTTCCCGCTACTTCAGTTAGCTCTTGTTCTATCTCGCCAGTATGCCTATGCTTTGCTGGTTTGTATGGTCTTATTACTCCAGACCTCAAAGCATGGTGTGTGCCAGCTAAAGAGCCTGCACCTGCACCAGAGGAACCGATTTTTGCATCAACAACTATGTGTTCAGTATCAATTAGGTTTTTTTTCACAAGAGGGTACAAAGCTAGTATGGAAGTTACTGCCATGCATCCAGGACAAGAAACTAGCTGCGATTTTTTTATTTGCTCTCTGTGAATTTCTGGGATCCCGAAAACTGATTTTGACAGTAATTCCGGATAAGGATGTTGCCAGCCATACCATTTGTCATAATCTGGAGCGTTATGAAGACGATAGTCTGCACTCAGATCAATTATTTTCATGCCACGATCATACAATGCTTTCACTATCTCAGTAGCTGTTCCATGAGGTACAGCTGTAAAAACAAGATCACACTTGTCTGATAATTTATCATAATCAAGTTCTGAAAATGTTATATCAGTAAATCCTTTCAAGCTTGGCTGAATCCTTGAAACATATTCACCTACATATTGCCTTGATGTTACCATGGAAATCTCTACTTTGGGGTGACTTATCAGTAGCCTGAGCATTTCTCCTCCTACAAAACCTGATGCACCGATAACTCCAACTTTCATTGATACACTCCTAGCATGGAGGGGTATAATTTATTATTTTACAACATGCCTGATTGCAAAATCAATCATTTCTTTTGGAATATTCTTTTTTGAAACTTTTGCAAGTCCTTTGAATTCAACTGTGTTATTTACTTCATGGACAACAAGTCCTCGCTTTTCATCTTCCATGATATCAACTCCTAATATTCCTCCACCTACTGCCTTTGACGCTTTCATACAAACATCCTCCAACTCTTTTGTTATTTCACACAAAATCGGTTCTGCACCAAGAGCAATGTTAGTCTTGAAGCTTCCTGAAGAAGTTCGATACATCGCAGAAATTACTTGATCTCCTACCGCTATTACGCGAATGTCTCGTGGAGGTCTTTTGACCATTTCTTGAAGGTAATAAATTCGGTCTAAGGGTCTATCACTTAGCTCTCGTACTTCGATTATCGCATCAGCGGTTTCTCTGTCCTTGAGAGGAATTACGCCTCTACCCCAACTTCCTACTATGGGCTTGATAACCATAGGATATCCTATCCTTTCTAGGTTTTCAAGCGCTGCCTCAGATGAGAATGAAAAATATGTTTTTGGAGTTGGCACATTGTGTTTTTTTAACAAGAGCGATGTTATCATCTTGTTTCCACAATTGTTTGCAACTTCAAACTTGTTTATGACAGGTACATCAAGAAATTCTAAACATGCGGTGAAATGTAGACCTCGAAAGTAGCTTACGCATCTCTCCAGTACTACGTCCCCAAAATCAAAATCAGTTTTTTTACTTTCAGTGCTTATCTGTGTGATCTTTGCATCGATCATCTTTGTATCGTGACCAAGCTCGATTGCTTTTTCTTTGAGCATTTTCTCCTCTGATCTGACTCTATCGTACACGATACGAATCTTAGACATTACTCTCCCCAATCTTCGCCGACTTTTTCAGCGTGTTTGAGTTGACAGGTAGATCCATCTTTTGATGCGATCTCAAAATCTGTTCCACAGTCAGGACACGAGACTATTTCTCCAACACTTGCATCATCTGGAATTTTTAATTTTGCATCACATTCTGGACAATTCATGATTTATTTTTTCACCTCTTCCTTAGTAATTTATTAGCTTCTGTTGATTGAAGTCCCCATAATTCGACAAATCCTTTTGCAAGAGTTTGGTCAAATGTGGAACCCGAACCATACGTTGCCAAGTCATGACTATACAATGAATAATCTGATTTTCTTCCAACAACTCTTAGACTTCCTTTGAACATCTTTAGCTTTACAGTTCCGCTAACTCTCATTTGTGTCGCATTGATAAACATATCTAAATCTGATTTTAATGGGTCTTGCCATAATCCAGAATATGCTAACCATGCCCATTCTGAATCTACAATTGATTTGAACTTGAGTTCATGTTTTGTCAGAACCATCTTTTCAAGATCTGTATGAGCCTCAATGAGACAAGTTGCTGCTGGCGTCTCGTAAACTTCACGTGATTTTATCCCGACAACTCTGTCTTCTATATGATCAACTATACCAACGCCACAAGAACCCGCTTTTTTGTTGATGTATTGTATTAGTTCAATAGGTTTTAGATGCTTGCCGTCAGCTGCGACTGGTACACCTTCTTTGAATACTATCTCCAAATACTGTGGTTTATCAGGCAAATTCTTTGTCTTTACCCAAATGAACGCATCTTCTGGTGGCTCTTTGTATGCATCTTCCATGACTCCACCTTCAATAGCACGACCCCACAAGTTTTGATCTACACTAAATCTTTTTGCCGTATTGTCTATTTGGATTCCGTGTTTTTTTGCAAATTTTAGTTCAACATCACGTGTAAGATTTAGATCGCGAATTGGTGCAATGATCGGAAGAGTGGAACCTGATCGCATTGTAACATCAAATCTTACTTGATCGTTTCCTTTACCAGTACAACCATGTGCTAATGCTTTTGCATTTTCTTTTTTTGCAATATCCACTACCTTTTGTGCAATAAGTGGTCTTGCAAGTGCAGTTGCAAGGCAATATTTTTTCTGGTAAAGTGCATTTGCCTTTATAGAGGGAAAAATGAAATCATTTACAAATTCTAAACGCGCATCTAAGTTGTAGTGTTTTACTACTCCAAGCTTTTTTGCCTTTGCTGCGATCTTTTTTTGATCATCACCTTGTCCAACATCCACTGTAACAGTAACTACATCCAAGTTGTGTTTTTCTTGAAGATATTTTACAACAACCGATGTGTCTAAACCACCAGAGAAAGCGAGAACTGCTTTTCCGTTCATTGAGGTTTTCTGTGATCAGATTTTAGCATTTATCTTTTGTGCTTTGTAATCTTCTGATTTTATTTTATAATAAAAAACAAAAATTATTTCTAAAATAATGAGACAAACTAAATTAGTCCAAGCTAAAATTCGAACACTATTTAACCGCATTATTATAACGCTGTTATATGAAATTGATCGCTCGGACTGAGGCATTTGTAGTGTCTACTGTAGAGAAGGAGCAAATTTCTTGACTAAACTGCAAGCAAAAAACATTGTAAAACATTTTGATCATAACGGTAACTCGGTTCTTGCCCTAGATGGAATTAATCTGAATGTAGAAGAAGGTGATTTCGTATGCATTGTAGGTCCTTCTGGATGTGGCAAGTCAACGTTTTTGAATATTGTAGCTGGACTTGAAACACCAGATTCTGGAGAAATTTTGCTCAATGGAAATAAAATCTCAACTCCGGGGCCTGATAGAACAATGGTCTTTCAAGAAGGTGCACTATTTCCATGGCTTAAGGTAATTGATAATGTAGAATTTGGATTAAAAATGGCTGGCATCCCAAAAGACGAGCGTAGGCAAATTTCAGAACGAT
>JBGPWD010000172.1:0-2250 GCA_041492015.1 Nitrosopumilaceae archaeon | reverse complement strand
AATTAAATCTACAGATGAATATCGCTATGACAAACACCTGCAGATTGAACTTTGTTTAAAACTTGGGAGCCTGTGGGGTTTGGAGTTTCGAGTTTTTGAACTTCCAAGGGTTCGTTTATCTTAACTATCCTTGCGGCTTCCATTACTAGGGTAATTTACCTGCAATATAAGATAGTTTTGCAAATAGTTTCTTCATAAAAATTTGTTTTATTGGGAAATAATTCTTAATTCATTCTATTTGGTAAATATTAGAAAAATAGTCCAATAGAATTTAGTTAAACTTGATTTAAGAGTGTTGATCTAATCAAACTCGACAATCAGCTGTAAGTTTATTTATGACTGGAAAAATATTTCAAATTGTGCTAAAAGGTGTAAAGTGGTATGTTGCAATGGGGATAAGCGCTGCGCTAGTATTTTATGGCATGATTTATTTGCAGAAAATTCTATGTATTCCTGTATCAAACAACCCGTGCCTGTAAAACCAATATAATGTTAAAAAATTTCAAGCGTTCATCTGTAGATTTAATTAAAACTAAGCCAACAGGAAAACTATGAGCTGTTCTGGTGAAACTATCGAATCTGATAACGAAATCATACAGATAACACCAAAACTAGTAAGCCAACTAAAAAAGGCAAAGTACGGAGTCTCTGACCATTCCACAGTAGAACTGTGTCACTGGACAAAAAAATCATTCAAAGGCGAAGGTGATTGTTACAAAATGAAATTTTATGGAATAACAACCCACAGATGCATGGAGTTCTCACCAGCCGGAATGTATTGCGAGAACAGATGCGTGTACTGCTGGAGACCAATGGAATTTTACAACTCCATGGAAATGCCCCCAGATAAAGTGGCAAGCCCAGAAGAGATTGTTACCAATCTAATGGAGGAGAGAAGGAAATTGATCATGGGTCATTACGGCGATCCTAGACAGGACAGAAAAAAGCTTGACGAGTCACTGCTTCCAAACCACTATGCCATTTCCCTATCTGGAGAGCCAACAATGTATCCGCAGCTTCCACAGCTGATAAAATATCTAAAGGCTTTTCCTGAAACTAAATCAATTTTTCTTGTAACAAATGGTCAAGAACCAGACATGATACAAAGACTGCAGGACGAAGATGCCTTACCCACACAGTTGTATCTTTCCACAAATGCACCCGATGAGAAAACATTCCAATTGGTAAACAAACCAAGATACAAAGATGCATGGGAGAGATGGAATACTAGCCTTGAAATGCTTTCAAAGATAAACACAAGGACCGTAATCAGAATCACTTTGATCAAAGATTATAACACTAGTGAAGAATTAATTCCAAAGTTTGCCCAGATGCTCAAACGTGCTAATGTTCATTTTATTGAAGCAAAATCCTACATGCACGTGGGACGCTCTACAAACAGACTAGAATATTCAAACACATTAGAAATGCCAGAAGTAAGACATTTCGCAGATGAGGTTGTAAAACAAAGTAAAATTTATTCAGTAATGGATGAGAGTGCGATTTCCAGAATAGTGGTATTACAGAATCAAAATAGATTCATCGATCGCTGGATTCCTGCCCATGCAAATGCCACATAGCAAATTTTCGTAGTGCAAGATATCTATGTGAAACCAAATTTTTATCTCTTAATTGGGCGTACGTTTTATTTTGACCGTCTGGAATGAAGATTGGATCATAACCCCATTTGGTCCCCATTAATTTTCTTGAAATCTTTCCATCTACTACTGCCTTGAACAGCATCACATCGTTATTTCTTTCACAGTATGCTATGACAGATTGAAATTTTGCCTTTCTTTTTGCTTTTAATAATTCTAGAATTCCCTTGTTTCCAATTGTTTTGAATATAAAAGCAGAGTAGGGCCCAGGAAAGCCATTTAGTGATGCTATGAAAAGCCCGACATCTTCAACGATTACTGGCTTTGAACATTGTAAGAATGCCTGAGTCACTTTGTGCAATGCTATCTCTTCTAGTGTATCTGCTTGAATTTCCTCAAGATTACATTTGAAAAAATCCAATTTTATGTCAAATTTTGATAGAATAGATTTTGCTTCTTTGTATTTGTTTTCATTTGAAGATGCAAAAAAAACACTAGACAACATTAGCGTATCTTCCTCTACTTTCTATGACTGATACCTGTATTAGAACTCGGTTATGTCTTGAACTACCGACCATTTTTTTATGCCCTCTAAGGAACGAAGCCCAAGCTTTTTCCATGATATGAGCATGTGCGCTGTTTAGAATTTCTT
>JBGPWD010000190.1:0-2025 GCA_041492015.1 Nitrosopumilaceae archaeon | reverse complement strand
ATTTTCTGGGCCATCCTCTGATCTCATTTGTCTTAATGCTTCCAAAAATGGAAGACTTTCAATATCTCCTACTGTTCCGCCACACTCTACTACTAGTACACCCAAATCTTCGTTTTTTGCAATATTTCTAATTCTTTCTTTTATGGCATCAGTGACATGTGGTATTATCTGTACACATGCACCAAGATACTCGCCTTTTCTTTCTGCTTCTATTACACTTGAATAAATTTGAGCTGTAGTTATGTTGTGAGATTTTAGTATGTTTTGATTAAGAAATCTTTCATAGTTTCCGATATCCATATCACATTCGCCTCCATCTTCTGTCACAAAGACTTCACCATGTGCAATGGGATTCATGGTTCCAGCGTCATAGTTCAGATAGGGATCAATTTTTACACACGAAACTTTTTGGTTTGATAGCTGCAATAACTTTGCGATTGAGGATGAGACTACGCCTTTTCCAAGACCAGACATAACTCCTCCTGTTACAAAAATATACTTTACAGATTCTGCCTGCATATCTATGAATAACAAATGCTCTTTTTATTCCTTGTCTTAATTATTTATGTAAAATTAATAAAAAATCTGAAAGATCAGGTTGATACTGTAATACTCAGACTCTCACAGGTCTGAATCCCAGCAACAGCATTCATCCCAAGTGCAGTTAGGACACAATTTTGCTGACCTGCTAATCTTGCATTCTTCAGGAAAACAATTGCAATCAGCACATTTCATTTTCATTATAAAACTGTAATAAAAGAAAGTTATGGGACTATTGTTCCTGATTTTGCGGAAGATCTTTTCACTATTTGAGTAACTACTGCTCCAAGTGCTGCACCAAAAGCAATATGCGAAACTAGTGATCCTACTAATATCATTGGGAATAACTTCCGAGTCTCTTCCATCATCATCTTATCTATTTCTTCCATCTTCATCTTTTCATCCATTGCTGGTTTTTCCTGCATAGAACTTCCACTCATTGATGACTGTTCATTCATGGTTCCTCCATTCATGTTGTTCTCAGACATTCCTGTGGTTCCCATTGGCATCATTTTCATCAAATCCATCATGTGTGGAGGAAGTACTGTCATCGCTATTGGTAGAAAGATTATAACAAAAGCAATAATGCCAGTAGCAACTCCTAATCCTATTCCCTTGCTAAATCCTCTAATCTGAAATTTCTTGGTAGTAATTATTGCACCGAATGCTACGCCTATTGCTATACTTGTAAGAAAGTGTGCTGTAATTCCCGGACCTAATGCATTTTCATAGGACTGACCGGTGATGAGACCCATTATGATAGCAAAACAATTTGCTCCCATCCCTATCTGCGTCATTACTATGCTCATTACTCCATACATGACTGCTCCGCCCGCAATTCCGCCCACTATTCCTGATCCCAGTGCAACTTTCTTGGAGTATTGAATAGATTCCATCGTCATAGTTCTCTGGCTTCGCAAAGCAATGTTAAATAGATTGTTCCAAATTAGATCCAAATCATTTCCTTATTGTGAAATTGTTGCTGCTTTTAGACTTCTTGTAAATTTAGCAATCTCTACCTCGATCTTTTTTGGAGGCACTTTTTCAATCAATCTTACAAATGCACTTCCAACTATCACTGCGTCTGCCCCTTTTTGAATAAAGAATTTGACTTGTTGAGAGTTGTTGACACCAAAACCTACTCCTATTGGAATCTTTCCGTTAACTAGTTTTTTTGTGTTTTTGATTGCGTCTATTGTATATTGTTGAATTTTTTGTTGCTTGCCAGTTGTACCAAATACTGAAACAAGATACAAAAATCCAGATGATACTGAAACAATTTTTTTAATTCTTTTAGACGTTGTATTTGGTGAGATGAGAAAAATTGAGTCAGCCTTGTTTTTATGTATGGCCTTTAGATATTCTCCTGACTCTTCTATTGTCATGTCAGGCAGTATAAATCCGTCAATTCCTGCCTTTTTTGCAAGTGCGATAAATCTGTCATAACCCTGCTTGTAAAGCAGGTTTGTGTATGTCATCAAGACT
>JBGPWD010000005.1:0-11533 GCA_041492015.1 Nitrosopumilaceae archaeon | reverse complement strand
CTACATAGACCTATTCCTTTTGCACCATAATCTCTTGCAAGATTGGCACCTTCAAGGGTATCTGCATTTGCTCTGATTCCTAATCTCTTTGTCTTTTCTGCCCAGCTTAGTATAGTTCTAAAATCGTCCGTAATTTTGGGTTCTATTGTTGGCACTTCGCCCATGAAAACTCGTCCGTCGCTACCATCTATTGTGATTACATCGCCTTCAAGCACTATTTTATTTTCTACCTGGAATTTTTTTGATGCATAATCTATTTTCATATCAGCGCATCCAACAATGCAGGGCTTTCCCATTCCACGTGCAACAACTGCTGCATGAGATGTTTTTCCACCTCTGCTAGTGAGAATTCCTACTGAAGCAAAAAATGCAGGAACATCTTCAGGTTTCGTTTCTTCTCTTACCAGTATTACCTTTACTCCTTCATCACCAAATTGTACTGCTTTTTTTACATCAAACACTACTATTCCGGTAGCAGCCCCAGGAGATGCTGCAATTCCTTTTACTATAGACGGGTAATTTTTTGCTGCGGCAGTATCAATAGTTTTATGCAAAAGCTGGTCTAATTGTTCTGGTTGTAACCTGAGTATTGCTCTATCACGTGAAATCAATTTTTCTTTTACCATGTCAACTGATGTTTTTATCATTCCTACGGCATTCATTTTTGCAGAACGCGTCTGTAGCATGTAGAATTTGCCTTGTTCTACTGTAAACTCTATGTCTTGTGGTTCTTTGTAGTGTCTCTCAAGTTTCTCACAAGTTTTCATAAGCTGAGCATACGTCTTTGGTAATTCTTTTACTAAATTGTCAATTGGTTGCGGTGTTCGTATTCCCGCCACTACATCTTCGCCTTGAGCATTGACAAGATATTCGCCAAAAACTTTCTTTGTTCCATCTCCGGGATTTCGTGTAAACACAACTCCTGTAGCACTGTCATTTCCCATGTTGCCAAAGACCATGGTTACTACATTTACTGCTGTTCCATTTGCAATATCTTTTGTAATCTTGTATTTTTCTCTATAAACTAGCGCTCTTTCTCCCATCCAACTTCTAAAGACTGCCTCAATTGCTAGCTCTAACTGTTTGTAAGGATCCTCTGGAAATGGCTTTCCCAGGTGATTTTCGCAGATAGCCTTGTATTCTGTGACTATTTTTTGGAGGGATTCTTCGTTAAGGTCACTGTCTACTTGAACATTTTGTGCATGTTTTGCCCCTTCTAGAGCCTGATCAAATTTTTTATCATCAATTCCAAAAACAACCTTTCCAAACAACTGAAGAAATCTCCGATAAGAATCCCAGGCAAATCGTGGATTGTTGCTTTTTTTTCCAAGTCCGATAACTGTTTTATTATTTAATCCCAAGTTTAGAATCGTGTCCATCATTCCTGGCATCGAGATGGCTGCACCTGATCTTACTGATACTAATAGTGGATTCTCAATAGAACCAAATTTTTTACCTGTTTTCTTTTCTATTTTTGCAATATTCTTTTTAACTTCGCTCATCAGATTGCGAGGTAATTTTTTGCCACTAGCATAATACATGTTACAAACTTCTGTAGTAATAGTAAAACCTGGAGGTACTGGCAGACCAAGCTTTGTCATCTCAGCTAAGCCGGCGCCTTTTCCACCAAACAATTTTTTGTTATTACTGTCTCCTTCATTGAAAAAATAAATTGATTTCATATTACGCATCTTGTTCCGTTTTGGGTTATCAACCTTTCTGGTTTTTTGAAATAGCTAGTGCAAATTCTTCTATGATATCTTTCCAGTTTTTTGCCTTGACAATGCCACTTGCAACTAAGATTCCTTTTGCTCCAAGTTGAATAGCTTTTGTAACATCATTTCCTGAAACTATCCCTGCTCCACAAAGAAGTTTTGTAGAGTTTCGTGCTCCTTTTACTGCTATGACTGATTTTGTGATTGCTTCAGGTTTTTCTTTTGAGACGGCTTTTCCAGTCCCTATTAGTTCTGGCGGTTCTATTGCAATATAATCTGGATTTAGTTTGGCATACTTTTTGGCTTCATTTTCATCCTTTACACAAACTATTGAAATCATGTCTAGTTTTTTGAGCCTTGAGACCAATTCTGTAATTTCTTTTTCAGAAATTCTATGTTCACTGTGATTGATTAGTGAACCTCTGATCTTAGATTTTTTAACAATTTCTGGAATCAAGAATCCTGTTGTACTGCCAACACTTGAAGTGTCTAGATGCTGTGCTAAAACAAGCGAGGAAGACTTTGTAATTTCAGATAGCATGTGTTGTGGAGGTGCAACAGCAATTTTGATCTTATATTTTTTTGAAATTTTTTCTGCTATTTTGGCTAGTTTGGTAGCTTTTGCACCTGATACTTCTTCATAGTTTTTGAAATTTATAATAAACAAACTATTCAGATTTGTGTTTAGCTTAGATATATAGATTGAATGGTAAACATACGGACCTGATTTAGTAAAATACAAAAAACTGAATTAAAGATTAACTTACTTTTTAATTCCCAGTGTTCTGTTTTTGAGACGCAGGTATGTATTATGACATTTGCGACATCTTGTGGCACCTATTGGATTTTTTGCACCACATGAAAAACAGACCTTGAAATTGAGTCTAGCTTTTTGTGCTATTTGTTTTTTCAGTGGATCTGTTATTGGCATTTTATCTTCCTACTCTGTAACACTATTTGATTCTACCTTTTATGTCGAGCTTTCCAGCTAGAAGCATTGATACTTCGGCAGGTCTTTTTGCTACAGGTACATTTGCTTTAGCGTACATTGAGACTTTGGATTCTGCTGAACCATAAGTTCCATAAATTATAGCACCTGCGTGACCCATTCTTTTTTCCTTTGGAGCTGCTCTTCCAGCTATGTAAGCCACTACTGGTTTGTCAAACTTGGTGTCGATAATGTGTTGTGCCAGCATTTCTTCAGCATCGCCTCCTATTTCTCCAACTACTACTACTCCCTCTATGTTAGCCCCATTTCTAATTCTCTCAAATGCATCAATTACCGGAGTTCCATTAATTGGATCGCCCCCAATTCCTAGGCATATGCTCTGACCAAAATTTGCAATCGTCAGATTATGTGAAACTTCATACATCAAAGTTCCACTTCTTGAAAGGACAGCAATACTGCCTGGTTTGAATGGTGTGGCAGGCATGATCCCAATTTTAATAATTCCAGGGATTATGATTCCAGGGGTATTTGGTCCTATTACAATAGCATCTTTTTTCTTGGCAAGTTCAATTGTTTTCAGAGAGTCTCTTACTGGAACGTGTTCTGGAATTGCAATGAGTAGTTTAATTCCAGCTTCAAGCGCTTCAACTGCTGAATCCAAAAAGAATTTTGCTGGAACAAAGACGACTGAAATTTTAGCACCTGTTGCAGCAACTGCATCCTTGACTGAATTATAGATTGGAACTTGTTCCAATTTTTGACCACCTTTACCCGGTGTTACCCCAGCTACAATATTTGTCCCATAGGCAAGCATCTGTTGCGTGTGAAAGGATCCAAATTTGCCTGTAATGCCTTGAATGATAACTGGTTTTTTCTTGTAATCCTTGTCGCCTTCTTTTCCTATTAAAATTTCAAAAAGATCAACCATTTCTATTCACCTCTATGACTGCAGCATTTATTGCTTCTTCAACGGTATCAAAGAGTTTTGTTCTAGAACCTTTTAGCATTTCTTTTGATTTGTCTGCTTCAGCACCAGACATTCTTGCAAAAACTGGGACATCTAAAATTTTATTTTCATATGCTTTGATAAATGCGGTTGCAACTGTTGTAGTTTTTACGATGCCACCATAAAGATTTACCAAAATTCCTTTGACTTTTTTCATATTGCTTATCAAAGTGAGTGCCTCATAAACTGTATCCGTTGTAGCACCTCCTCCAACATCCAAAAAACAGGCTGGTTTTCCGCCATTGTCTGATAACATGTCTAATGATGACATTACCAACCCTGCTCCATTTCCAACTACTGCAATGTTTCCATCAAGTTCAACTAGTGAAAAACCA
Organism: Nitrosopumilaceae archaeon; assembly: GCA_041492015.1. Lineage (GTDB taxonomy): Archaea > Thermoproteota > Nitrososphaeria > Nitrososphaerales > Nitrosopumilaceae > TA-20. Next base: position 7,528 of record JBGPWD010000005.1, on the reverse strand, counting down.
CTCTTTTCTGCACGCTCTTCAAGCTCTGAAACTTCTTGGAATCTACGTAATTCATCATGTCTAAACATGGCATTATCATCAATTATGACCTTGCCATCAAGTGCAACAAGAGAGCCATCTCCTAACAGAGCAAGGGGATTTATCTCTGCCAGCTCTGCTTCCTTTTCTGTAGTAATTTTAGATAATTTCTGAAGTATGTTTACAAAGTCTGTTATGCTTTTGTCTTTAAGACCCATTGATTTTGCTACTTCTTCTGCAGTTTTTGTATCTACATCACCAAGGCCTACCTCTTTAATAATTTGATTTTTTACTGACTCAATTTCTACACCTCCTTCAGCTGATGCAATTATGGTGTAGCATCTTTTTCCTCTGTTAAGAAATAATGAAAGATAAAGTTCTTTTTTAATGTCTGCCATTTTTTCAAGTAGTATGGCTTTTGTCTTTTCTCCTTTGACGACCTTTTGCATAATTTCTGGATATTTTAGTTCAAACTCATCTGCGTTTTGACATTTTTGTATTGCTCCAGCCTTGCCTCTTCCACCAACTACCATCTGAGCTTTGATTACAAATGGAAAGCCAAGAACCGCTGCATCTTTTCTTCCTTGTTCTATATCAGTTGATGTTAACCCTTTTGGAATGGGAATGCCATATTCAGCAAACAATGTTTTTGCTTGATATTCTAGCAACCGCATGCCAACTTTTCATTTTTATGGTTTTATAATCTAATGGTTATTTTAGCTGGTCTTCAAGAAAATCAATACACTGTAGTAATAGATCTCTGCTTTTTTGCATTAACCATTGAGGGAACTGTTCTGTTGGGAAAACCAATTGTTGTTGAAAGCTTGGTACTATTCCTCCTCCAGATGTTACGACTTGAACAATTACATATCCATCAGTTAAGGTGCAAACTGTTTCTTGGTATGATTCTTCTTCCTCTTCCATCATGTTTCTATAAAGTATAATTGGAGTTTTAGTTTTGGCAACATGTAACGATCCCTTTTTGAGCAATTCTGCAAAATGGTATAAGAGCCAACCATCAAGGGTTGTTTGCTTTGCCATGTCTAATTATACAAGCTTAATTATTTAATTGGCTCGAATAGCCAAAAACTCACTTTTACTCTACTGAAATGCGTATCTTTTGACCGTCAATGTCATCTTCTTTGTATGCTTTGGCCTTGTCTGAAAAATCAACTCGTTTTACTCTAACCAAAAAGGCTAGCTCTTGCTGTTTTTCCTTTATCATTCCAAGTGATTCCTCATCAAGATCCAAAACATATGCTGCTTCCAAAATGTCAGTTGGATTGTAACCTCGTTCTTTTCTTAAAACCTGTAGTCTCCTTGCAATATCTCTAACCATGCCACGTGCCATCATCTCTTTGTTTCTTGATGTTGATATAAAGACAATAAGCGATTCATGGCGTGCCATGGCGTATTGCTCTTGTTCTGTAAAATCAATTATAAAATCTTCTTTGTCAAGTGTTATCTTATTTTTTCCAAGATCAAAAGAGTATGATCCTTTTTTCAATAGTTCCTCTACGATTTGATTAGGTTTAGTATCTCCAAACTTTGATAACAACTTATCCATGTCTTGCTTTGCTTTTGGTCCAATTTTCTTTCGGTCTAATTCTATTTTTGGTGAAATGGGAAGATTTGACTTTGATAAATTTGAAACAAGCTCAAGACCTTCGCTTTTTGCCAATTCTACTATCTTGTATTTCTCAACGTTAAGCTGGGAAAGTAGCAAATTAGAAAGTGGTTCAAGTTTTTTTTGCTGTGATGGCTCTACACAAATCATAGCTTCATTTAGTGGCCAACGTCGTTTCAGCTTGCCTTTCATTCTTGCAGCGGCAGAAATTGAGACGATTTCTTTTAGTAAATCAAATGATTCTTCAACAGTGTCATCCATGAGAGATTTTTGTGGTACAGGCCAGCTTTCTAAAAGAATGCTTTTCTTTTCTCCAAGTAATGTCAAATAAAGATACTCTGTGGTAAATGGGCAAATGGGATGCAACAATACGTCGAAGATTTTGAGAATCTCTGATAATGTAGCGTATATTGCAAGTCTTCTTTCACGCTGAGATTCATCTTCGGTCCAAAGGTCTTCTCGTGTGATTGGTATGTACACTTGGCTTACAGAATTTATGATAAAATCATCTAATGCCTTTGCTGCCTCATGAAATCTGCACCTGTCTTGCATCTCTTTAACGTTGGATATGAGTTTTTGAAGCTTTGATAAAATCCAAACCTCTGGTGATTGTAAAAGATTTTTACTTTTAGCCCATTCTAATGTATGAGATTTATCAAACTTGTCATACTCACTATTTTGTTTGAAATAAATGTGCAAATGATACAACGTACTTAGAATTTGGTAAGGTCTTGAAACTAGCTCATCTGTGCTAAAGTTAAGTGGTTCTATTGGACTTGATTTCCAAATAAAGTACAGTCTTATCAAGTCTACTGGATATTTTGTCATAAGATCAATCGCATCAAGGACATTTCCAAGACTTTTACTCATCTTGTTTCCATTTTTATCAAGGACATGACCTTGAAACAAAAATGATTTGAAAGGAGCATCTGGTTTGTTTTTGTAAATCACATTTTCCATTAACAACGTATAGGCCCATCCACGCGTCTGATCGATTCCTTCGGTAAGAAATGCTGCAGGAATATATTCATTATAATCTGCATCTGTAAGGGAAGCATAAGGAGCGGCACCGCTGTTATGCCATGTATCTAACACAAATGGTTCTCTTTCAGTGTTTAAACTCCCACAATTTCCACATTTTATTACAATTCTATCTATCCATGGTCTATGTAGCTCAAAGTTTGGCCCATCTGGAAGTTCTGAAGCTTGCTTTACCAGTTCATCTCTAGAGAAAAACCATTGATGTTGACCACAATCTTTGCAATTCCATCTTGGTAATGGGCACCCCCATATTCTCTCACGGGATATATTCCATGGATGTTTATCTTTGATTATTTCAAGAAATCTGTTTTTTGGCTGATCAAAAAAATAGTCTACTTTGTTAGCAGCTTCGATGGCCTTGTCTCCAAGTTTATCTAAAAAGTAGAAAAATCCTCTTCTTGCAAGCCATAAAAGTTTGTGTTGGGAACGCCAACATAATGGATACTGATGTTTTATCTTACCAATTTTTACAAGAGCTCCTTTTTCACGCAGCGAACTGACAATTTTTTCATCAGTATCTCTTACAAAAAAGCCAGAATAGATACCTGCATCTTTTGTAAACTTAGCTTCGTCATCTATTGGATTGAATATTGCAACTAATCTTTTTTGTGCAATGTCGTAATCTTCTTCACCGTTTGGAGGTGAAAGATGAACAAGCCCACTTCCAGTTTCAATATCTACAAAACTTTCCGCTACTGTTATGTGGAAATTTGGTAAAATTGAAAAATTATCACGCAAAATAGGTATTTCATCGAGAAGGGGGTGTAGGTATTTTTTATTTTCCATTTCTGATCCTTTGATTGATTTTATAACTGAATAGTCGTCGATTCTTACTTCTTTCATAAATTCTTCGAGTCTTTTTTCTCCAACAAGCCATGTTTCATTTTTAACTTTGACATGGACATAATTTTCCTCAGGATTTAGACCAACCATTGCATCAGTAACAAGAGTAAAAGGCATAGTAGTCCAGACAATTAAAAATAATTCTTCATCACGTAATTTTACTTTGTAGTAAAGCGATGGATCTTGAACAGTTTCATACCCTTGGTTTACTTCTGTATTGCTAAGTGATGTTTGACAACTCGGGCAGTAGGCAACAACACGGAATCCTTCTGAAAGAATTCCATTTTCATATGCTTTCTTCAGATATTGCCACTCGCGTTCAATGTATTCGTCTTTATAGGTCCAGTATGCATTCTCTTGATTAAACGACATTCCTAAGAGATTGTCTGCCTCTACCCATTTTTCATTATACTTGTGTACGATTTTTTTGCACTCTGATACTATCTTTTCAATTCCTATAGTCTTTATCACTTCGGATTTGCTTCCTGAAATGCCAAGCTCTTTTTCTGCTTGGAGTTCAACAGGCAATCCCTGTGTGTCCCATCCAGCATTGAAAATTATTTTATGACCACACAAAGTCATGTATCTGTACCAAAGGTCCTTGATCACCCTACCTCGCAAATGTCCTGCATGCGGTGTACCATTCATGGTTGGAGGGCCTTCTATGAATGCAATTTTTTTGTCCTTGTTTGGAGATTCAAAAATTAATTTTTGCAAATCAAACGAAGAAAATTTATTTCGAATTTCTTCTTCTATTTTTTTTGCGTTAAATTCATGCGATATCTCCATTTACAGAAGGGATAAATTCTCTGATATTATAAAGCTAAACTAATCGGAATCTAGCTTTGAATCTACTTTGATGTGTATCTTTTCACCATTATGATGATGGTTGCTATACAGCATCTTTGTCTTGAATCCTTTTTTGTGCAAATATCCTTCAAGCAGCATTGCCCAAGGAAGTGAATGTCCGCTGTTTAGCTTTGATTCTATGATTATGTGATTTCCTTGGGGTTCGTATCGTGCCTGTCCTGAACATGTGATTTGTAAGGTAGAATCAACAAGAGCAATAATCTCATCAATTGTTTTTGCCTCCAAATCTACGCCATTTTTTTCAAGAAACTCAAGCATGTCAATTTCTTTATTTTTTGAATGTAAGACGGAGTTTAGTACAAAACCAAGACCGTTTTCATTTATGGCCTGAATTATTTTCAAAGTTTCTTGTGCGTCGATTTTTGTCATATCAAAAAGGTTGTTTGTTTTCATTGCGTTTTTCCAAGTTTGTTCAAACGTTTTGGCTTGATTTGTCCCTAATACTTCGGTTGATAAAAATATCGCACCTTTGCCATTATTGCTATTTATCATAAGAATCTCAGAATCATCAAACATGATTGAATTTTGTGAAATGTCTGCACATTTTATCTTGACGCCATCTGGAATTGCTCTAAATGTTTCGGATCCTATAAGATTTAATGGAATTACTATTTTGATGTCAATATTTTTTCTAATGGCATTGATTAGAGATTCTTTGCACTGTGATAAAAGATTCAATCCCCATGACTCAACTATCGCATGAATTGAAGTCTTTGAACCGTCAATCATCGTTTCGAGTTGTTTGAGGACATAGTTTGGAGTAAGATGGAAGTATCTTTTTTCTTCTGAGCCTCTTGCTTTTTTACTGTCTTCACTTACTTGTTTTAATTTAGTTACAAGATTGTTCATACCATTTACTTTGTTTATTTGCTCTTGTACTATTTCATCAAAGGCGTCTTCTGGAGATATTGCAGTACACATTATTGGTTTAGTTTTTGATATTATTGCAATCTTTTTCTTTTCTAGTTTTAACAAAGTAGGATAGACCTTTGTTCTTGGCAAGTTAGAATAGTAGGCAAGCTCTGCTGCAGAAATGGTCCCCTTTGTGATTAAGGTCACATAGGCTTGAGCCTCATACCTGGATAAGCCAAATTCTTCTAGGCTGACTGCTAAGTCTTGTCCTTTAACCATGCCTCCAATTTGTTAGTTTTAAGGTAAATTGAATAGCTAAATTCATTGCACAAAGATTGGAAAAAATACTAAGCTGTATCCAACATTGGTGTTACTGTGGTGACATCTTTGCATGTAACAAGGGTCTGATATAGAAAAATCCAATCTCTTGTTTGGGTACAAAATGGTAACAGAATCTAAATGGATAGTAAATGACGAGACAAAAAACCAGATAACACGGGCAAGCACTCTAAAGCCAAGGCTTGACTATGCAACAGAACTTGCTGATTTGATATTAGACATCCTTAATCAAAAAAAGTTTGAACTTAATCAAAACAACTTGAGACTTTATGAAAAGACTAGAGAAAACAAGCATGGTTTGACAGAATTTGAAAAGCAATTAAATTTCGAATCAGAAATTTCTTGGGCAATAGAGTCTATCAGACAAGTAAGGAGGTGCCTTGATTCTGTTTTTGGACTAGGAAACATCATATTGGTTCTTGCCCCTACCATATCTTTAGTGAGAGCAATACGTTCCCGAATACTTAGTATCTTTTCTACAACAGATTCTCAATTTGGTGAGTTATCCTTAGTGTTAGGAGGCCTAATCATAGATGCTGGTCAACTCACAAGTGGGAATCTTGATTTTGATTTAGCAAATAAAGAGTCATCAAGGCTCTTGGATGAAGCGAAGTTGATTGCAGACTCTAAAATTTACAAGCAGTTCCCTAATGTAGATTTGGCGTAAGCAATGACCACTCATGCTTAATTTTTCAAAAAACGAGCCTCAAGAGGAGATTTCAATTCCTCTTGACAAAATTAGAAACATCTCTTCTAAAATAGAACAAAAAATTGCAGAAAAATTACCTGATAAAGACGACAAATTCATAGAGACACTCTCTGTCGAAGAGCTCAAAGACCTTCGTCAGGTAATTATGGCTGCAGAATACCTACTTTCTAAATACCAAGATAAAAAGGACCTAAAGGTGTTTTTAGAGGACTTTATTGGAGTTGTATTACATGCAGCAAATTCTGTAGATACTCTACGAGATGATCTTACCGACCTTGTCATATCGGCAGAATGTGCATTTCATCAGCTTCAAAACTTGCATGAAGAAGTAACCCAGCATCTCTCATTGGATAGATTTGTTCAAACTAAACTTGATGGATATGGCATAAAGATTCTACCTGTAAAGGTAGAACAGGCAAAAGCAGAACCAGTAAAAGTAGAATTGCCTCCAACTCTAACTAATTTAACAAATACTACTAGACGAATTTACACCCATGATTACCTAACAAAAACCGCAGTTGAGATTTAGGTACTGAGAAATGAGTTTAGCCCCACAGGAATTAGAAAATAGCGCTAGTAAATTTGCTGCAGAGGCAATAAAGCTCGACTCTCAGGGAGCTCGTGGCATGGCAATATCAAATTATCAGAGAGCAATCGATTCTCTTGTAAAACTTGTCCAACTATACCCAGATAACAAATTAAATCGTGTTTACTCTGAACGAATTGGCGCATATCAGAACAGGATAAAGGCGTTACAAATGAGTCAAGTAGGACTTGAACCTGTAGTTGACCCCAGAGCTTCACCGGCGCAACAAAAGGAATCTCTTGCAAGAAATGAATTTGATGAATTGATAATGAGAGAAAAGCCTAACGTAAGCTGGGCAGAAGTTGTAGGACTAGATGATGCAAAAAACGCTCTTCGCGAATCTATTGTTTATCCAGCTAAAAGACCGGATCTTTTTCCATTGGGCTGGCCAAGAGGTATTCTTCTTTATGGTCCACCTGGTTGTGGCAAGACTATTCTTGCAGCAGCAACTGCAAGTGAGATTGATGGTTACTTCATAAACGTTGATGCCGCATCAATGATGAGCAAGTGGCTTGGCGAAGCAGAAAAAAATGTTTCAAAATTATTTATCATGGCTCGTGGTTATGCAGAAAAAGAGGGCTTACCAGTAATATTGTTTATTGACGAAGTGGATTCGTTGTTGGGAACAAGAAACAGCGAAGTT
>JBGPWD010000098.1:0-3570 GCA_041492015.1 Nitrosopumilaceae archaeon | reverse complement strand
CCAAAATCATTTGTAGGTATATATTTTCGATTTTTTTTACCCTACTGGGAAACGTAGCAGGATCATGGGGCCATGCCAACCAGGTTGCATCGTGCTTTTCCCATTCTGCTGGCATTGAATATCCTAAGCTCTTAGGTGTCTCATTCAAAACGCGCGAACTGATCAAACCATAAGTTGAAGGAAGTCTATTCCTGAGAAATCCCCAACCATCCTGTATTCTTTTGTTCTGGCTAATGTCCAACTCTACAACTACAACTTCTTCATTTTCTTCGCTTGCCCTTTTGATCAGTCTTCCAAAAGCGTCACAAACAAACGAAGCTCCCCAAAATTTTATCTTACCTTCGGTTCCAACTCGGTTAATTGAGGCAATGTGGATACCATTAGCTATGGCATGAGAGCGTTGAATATTTTCCCAAGCATAGTGCCAATCTTGTTTGGATAAAGGATCATCTTCGAGATACCCAATTGCTGAAGGATAAAAGATAAGATCTGCCCCCTGCAAAGCTAAGGTTCTTGCTGCTTCAGGAAACCACTGGTCATAACAGATAAGCACTCCAAAGGAAAGATTAGGTGTTCGGAATATCTGATATCCCGAGTCTCCTACATCGAAATAGCTTTTTTCATAAAAAAATGGGTCATGCGGGATATGCATTTTACGATAACTCCCCATGAGAGTTCCATCTTCACCAATGACCACAGCAGTGTTGTAATGTTTGCCGGAACCGTCTACTTCGAATATAGGTGCAATGATTACCACATTCAATTCTTTTGCTAGATTTGAAAGCATTGATGTGGTTTCTCCAGGGATTGTTTCAGCCAACAGAGTAACATCTTTTCTTTCGTCGGTTGGAAAATACTTGGTTCTGTATAATTCCTGCAAACAAATGATTTGTGCACCTTTCTTAGCTGCTTCTCTTATCTTAACAATGGTTTTTTCCATGTTATTTTTAATATCATCGGAAAGACTGGTTTGAATCAGTCCTATTGTAACGGCATTCTTTTTTGTCACCATCACGGGCACCTTTGATTTAAGGTCTTATTTACCTTTAACCATAATTCTAAATCCAAAATTGGTTCTAAAGTAAGACAAGAAGGTGTCAAGCCCATCTGGCCAATTACCGTTTTACAAGAAGATTTAGGTTAAACCTTAATTAAATTAGAATCTTCATGTATTATTTTGTGTTGAATTTTATTATTCTGATCCTTGCTTACACCATATGTATTTTTTATGAGGTTTTTTACCAGCTCTACATCAGCTTCAAGTAACTTTTCATATGGATCTTCGCCTACAAATCTTGCAAAAGAACCCTCTTTCTCTTGCTCTGGAAGATTAGAGTCATCATAACTAATGAAATATTCCGCAGATACTTTTGCTGAACCTTTGTCTTTTTTATACTGTGATTTTTTGATATGAACAGGCAGCTTTACTTCAATATCTGTCAGAATAATCAAAGGATCGTATCTTCCACCTATGTAATAAGGCGAATTTATAGCAGTAAAATCGAATCTAACCTTACACCTTGCTTGCATGTATTGCATATACAGACCATCAATAAAAATGGTCTTATAGTTCAGAAAATTCACCATCTGACTAGCACCTATGATAATCTTAGATTACAAATAGATCTAAAATGACTCTAATCTATCTAAAATCGATTAAAAGTTACTTTTATAAACTCAATTCAGTGGGTGAGTCATGAGCTTTAAACAAAGAATAGTTACAGGCGGAATTGGGCTTGGGTTGCTCGCGGCAATCAGCATGTTCATCATTTAATTCAAAATATTGATTATAGTGGAATTATTTTGCTAATAATTGGATCTTGCATCTTAACTTCTAGATCAGCACATTTTTTACATACCGATATTGATTGGGATTAAATCACAAATTTTTGCAAGTATATATAATATTGAGTTCAATCTGAGTCATGGGCATTATTGCAAAAGGTGCCAAATGCAACATCATTGGTTGTGATAAGGACGGGGTTCGTTCGTTGACCACGTCAAAAGTTGAAGGGACAGGCCTAAGCATTTCTGGCAGTTCAAAAAAAACTGTACTCTGTAAAGAGCATTACAAAGAATGGAAAAAAGCAACAAAAGAAGATAGAGATGTTGAGAGAGCTAGATATGACAGATTCTAGCGTTTTTTATTGAAATATGTCTCTTCCAGATCTTTGTAATATTTATTCAATTTTTTGTACAAACGTTTAGGTTTTCTAGGCTTCTCCGTACTTAGAGCATAAAGGCACAAAATAGGAAATGCGATTGTTGCATCTGCGTAAACCATAATGACATCTTCGTGTGCATCCTTTACCTTCCCCCAACTCTTGCCTTCTTGTAAAGTAGCGCCAGACAGTCCTCCAGTATCTGGTCGTGCATCAGTTAGTTGGATGATATAGTTTTGTCCACCATGTCCTAGGCCAAGTATTTGATCTAAAAGAGGTCCTGTTTGCTGTGCAGTATTTTTTGGAACACCACCGCCTATCTCCACTATCCCAGATTTTTTTGAGTTATAGACAATGGCAGCCTGTTCAATTATTTCCCTCACAAAGTCCAAATTGTAAATATTATTTGCAAATCTAAGTGGTGCCAAATCAAGTGCAAGTGAAGAGTCTTTTAGTGTCGAGACATAAACTGGAACATCATAATCATATGCCGCAACAACAAAGCTTTTTTCAGGGTTTTTTGATTTTAGTTTTGAATATTTCCCCATCTCATTACAAAATTCTGCAGTTGTAAACGGTTTGTTAACCAGTGTGTCATTAAACATTTTCTGTACTATCTTGTCTTCTGCCATCAATGTTTCTTTGCCTTTAATGTATACGTCTCTGATTCTTACAATGTCCTTTTTATATAGAATCATGTCGTCTACCTCAAAGTGTCCTTGTTTTACAGGCAAGTTCCATGCAAAATGATCTTCATGATATACGTTTGCACCTGTAGATATTATCCAGTCTACAAACCCTTTTTCTATTAGAGTTTTGAATAATCCTCCAAATCCTACAGGGGTCATTGCTCCTGAGACAGTAAGACAGATCGTTGCATCATCTTTTATCATTTTGCAATATAGCTTTGCAGCTTCACCTAACTGTCGTGCATTAAAACCAGAACTTGCAAAAATTTCTACAAGATCATCTATTCCCATGTTTGGTTTAATTTTAAAATGCGGTATGTCTTTACCATGAAAACTGTGTGGATCCACGAACGGTTAATCAAGTTTTGGGCTAAATAATACTTTGGTCAAAACTTATTTTAGTTAGAAGCCCTTGTAATTTTTACATTATACGGATCGTTTTGGATCAAAAGTTGACAGTTTGGAGTTTATGACTAATGAGGTACAACTGAGGGATTAGAAGAAAAAATGGCAACTATATTTTACGTGAAGACAATGCTAGTCTGAGATCGTCTTACATTGATAGACTAGACTAGTAGTTCACACAGATCATTAGAAACAAAAGATCAGAGTAGACGTTCAGGTCAAAGAGACCAAACCTCCTTTAATTTAGTGCAGTATTTGATTTGGTGTCTCATGTCGGAGAATTTGGTAAAGCTTGTTGAAGACTTGATAGATTT
>JBGPWD010000135.1:0-2847 GCA_041492015.1 Nitrosopumilaceae archaeon | reverse complement strand
CCCAGCTCCTGAAATAAAAACTATGAATCTAGAAAATATCAAAGAACCAACAGTTGGAATGTCTGATATTAAAAAACCATAAATATTTTATTCTGACAATCGAATAGCTTTATAAGACAAACAAAAAAATATTGATCAGTTGAGCCTACCTAGTTCTAGCCACGCTTACGGAATAGGATTGATTGCAGTAATAATTGGAGCTGCAGTTGGAGTCTCATATTATCAATTGTATTTCATTCCAGAATTAAACGCAAAACCAATAATCCCGGAGAAAGTTCTCAATCCAGGTGAACAAACAACGATAACTATTGTACCTGGTGCAGAAAACCAAGCACAAGAGCAAAATTATGTGCCAAAAACAAAAGATGTTCAACTTGGGATAGACAATCTAGTTATTTGGAAAAATACAAGTGATGTAGCACATACTGTTACACCAGATAAACCATTCAAAGATTTGTACAGTGGAGATTTTGGTTCTCCAGGAGTAATAAAACCAGGAAATACATACCAGTTCTTGTTTACTCAGGAAGTAAAGATAGATTATCATTGTGAACCACACCCGTGGATGAAGGGAACTATAAACATTGTACATGGTGCTTTAACTTCCTAAATCTCCTCTAGGCCTGATGAAAAACTAAACTATCTAGTTTAGTGTACTAGCTTAGCAAACACAATATCGCTTTCGATTTCTTTATGTTCTTGTATTATGGATACACGAAACTTTATGTCATGAATCTGTGTAGGTTCAAATTCTATCATAGCTGTAAATTCAGCTAGATTTTGCGGCATATCGTTTTTGTTAATAAATAATCGTGATAAATTTTGAGAAATAGTTTTACCATTATATGATTTGTATATGACAAGCTGATTGGAACCTATTATCTGGGTGTTGACCACAATTCCATCATAACGTCCTGGATAATTAACTTGAATTTTACCTTTAATCTCAGTGTTAGGTTTTATGTTCAAATTTTCTATCTTTATTTCAATGTCTTTCATAACATATGCGTAAAATCATGAAGATAAATAACTTGTGAGAAAAATAAGAACTAAGTTTTGATGAAAAATCATATTTTGTTTCTAAATTAAAAAAGACGCGGGCCCGAAGGGCTTCGATCCCTTGACCACTGGATTAGAAGTCCAGCACTCTATCCATGCTGAGCTACAGGCCCAAGAATTGGGCACAGGGTTACCATATTAAGGGTTTTTCACAACCACTTTCTTTTGTTTAACTCTCTTTCCATTTTGAAAAGAAACTGTTGTGAGTATCCAGCATATGGACCAAAATACTCTACAATTTTTTTCTGAATAGCTTCATAATTTTTTTCAGTGAGAGATTTTTCAATTAAACCAAAAAATTTTTTTGAATAATATTTTTGTAGAATTCTTTGTGTCCACCTATCTATTGGGAAAGCTTCAAGTTTTTCAAGTGAAAATAAGAGTATACAATCTGCAACTTTGTTCCCAATTCCGTAAATATTTTTTAGATCTTCTTTTGCAGACTTGTAGTCAGTTTTTTTTAAAAAATCAAATTCTAAGGCGCCAGAATGTACACTCATAGCTGCCGTCTTTACGTATTTTGCTCTAAATCCAAGACCGCATGAAAGCAAATCTTTCAGGTTGGTCTTTGCAAGCTTCTCAACAGCAGGAAAAGCAAAAAATTCATGACCATCAAAATCCATTTTCTTACCAAACTTTTGACAAATTCGTTTTAACATTTGTTTGATGTTTTGTATGGATGAATTTGATGAACAAATAAAAGAGATATAGCATTGAAATGGATCTTGTCTGAGCAACCTTAGACCTGGAAAGTGTTTTACGGCAGATCTTACTAGATTATCTCTGCTTATCTCATTTAGAATTTTTTTCATATTGTCATCTTGCCTGAAAAAATTACTGGCCTTTTTTTGTGATGAAGTTATATCAAAAGGATTTTGTTCTACTCTTAAAATCTCTGAACCATTTACCCCATACCATACTCCGTCAATTTTGTCCCAGAGAAAAACTTGACCGCTATTGATAGTGCTATCTATGTTTATTCTTGAAAATTCTTGCATCTTAAACGGTAATCTCATCGCCCAATTTTGGCGCTATGGCATCAAACCCAAACTTCTCATGAATTTCTTCTGCAAATTTAGTACATGAATCACTATCTCCATGAACCGTCAGAACTTTTGGATTTCCTTTAATTCGCTTCATCATATCAAAAAGACCTGTTCTATCTACATGTCCGGAGAACTCGTATTGTCTTACTTCAGCTTCAGCTTTTACATCTTTTCCTCTGATGTTTGCCTTTCCAGTTTCCAGTAATTTTCTACCAGGTGTGCCTTCTCCTTGATATGATACAAGAGCTATTCCATTTTTTTTGTCAAGTGCAAGCTGTTGTAAATAATAAACCGCAGAACCGCCAACTAACATTCCAGCTGGGGAGATTACTATACATGGTTCTTTTAGAGCACGTTTTCTTTCCTGTTCTCCTCTTATCCATTCAGCTTGGTTGATTGAATCTGCAAATACCTTTGAATCGCGTAGATATTCTGGATATCGTAGCATTATCTCATTTACTTTGACTGCCATTCCATCCATGATCACTTTGTGCTTGAATTTGGCACTTTTTAGGACGCATGCAATTTCTTGTGATCTTTCTACAGAAAACGAAGGTACGAAAAGAGAACCCTTTCTATCTAAAACTTCGTAAGCAAACTCGATGAATTTTTCCTCAGTTTCTTCTCGTGGCATCTGATCAGTCTGGGAATAGGTACTTTCTGTAATCATTAAATCAATTTCGCCAAAGTCAAGATCAGCTTCTCGTAACATTCTAGATCCTCGTGGATTTATGTCTCCAGT
>JBGPWD010000070.1:0-4651 GCA_041492015.1 Nitrosopumilaceae archaeon | reverse complement strand
TTAGCTGGAATAATTACCAAAACAGATCTGGCCTCGATATTTCTGACACAGGCATCATCTCCATTACAAATATCAAAAGTCATGACAAAAAATGTCATCACAGTAAAACCTGCTGATTCACTTCTTTATGTAGAAAGTGTACTTATGAATAATAAAATTTCAAGAGTAATAGTTGAAAGAAAAAAAATGCCAGTAGGAATTATTACTCATCGCGATTTTATACCTGCAAAAATGCCGCTATGGATAAAACAATACGCGGACCCAAAAGAGACTGAAGAATTTACTTTAGGTGCACATCCTCACGAGTACAAATCGAATCAACTAAGCTATCTTCTTACATTCATTGCAGCAGATATCATGACCCCAAATCCTGTCGTTGTGGATGTAAAAGAGGACGTTTCTACTGTCGCCTTGCTTATGATTAGGCATGGAATAAGTGGGTTACCTGTAGTAAGAAATTCGTTGTTAGTCGGAATAATCACAAAGACCGACATTGTAAGAGCAATCGCTTTTGATAACTAATCTACAAAAAATAGATATTTCAATGAATCTAGAACAGATTATTAATTAAGATGCCACTAAATTCGAACGGGTTCGTTAATTAATCCAATATTCGTAACCTTCGAACAAGTTTTCATAAAGTTTTGTCTTATAGGCTTCAGAATCTGATAATATTGTATGGATGTGTTTTACGAAATCTGTAACTGTAATTATTCCAAGTGGCCGTTCATTATCCGCAACAACTACCCTTCTAATTTTTTTATCAAGCATTTTTTGTGCTATCTCATCTACCGGGGTAAGTGAAGATACCACTGTAATAGGAGAAGTCATGATTTCTTCTGCTGTAAGTTCTAGAGGTTTTTTGTTTGGTACGATAACTTTGGATAAAAAATCTCTTTCTGTTACTATGCCTTGAGGTTTTTCATTTTTTGTAAGCACTACACAACTGACGTTATTTTTGTCCATTATTTTTGCAACCTCCAAGGCAGAAACAGTTGAATCAAGGGTAATGAGTTTCTTACTCATTATATCACGTGCAGTACTCATGAAGCTCATTCTAATATTTGATATAAAATCAGCTAGTAAAATTATCATAATTGATAATAAGAAAAACCACTTTTGATAATTAACGAATAGTCTTTAATATAATACGTTCAAATCTTAATTGATATTAGTTTGAAAAACGAATTTCTCTTTCAAGATCTGTATCTTAAAAAAAGGAAAAGCATAATCAAGTCTGTTGTTACTCCACTTTCTTGCTATATATGCAAAAAAGAACTAAATGGGATTTCATTGACTGCAAAGAAAATCAATGGAAAGATGGTCTTTCTTTGTTCGCATCATTATCAAGCAGAACCATATAAAATCACCTTTAAGAAGGAATAATTAATGACAATTCAACCTGAGATAAAACAGATTATAGAAAATCAAATGGAATTGATGATAAAACAGGCAAAAGCCTATCTTCCATTTATCAAACTGGCCTTTCCTGGCGTAACGGATTTGCCTGAAATGTGTTTTAATTTGATTGTAGGAAATGTCCTTACTACCTTTGTAACTCAATATGCCATGAGAATGCAGTATCCTAAAGAACAGGACTTTGTAGAATTTGGTACCATTACTCAGAATTACAAAGAAAAAATCAAGGAAATGTTCTAAATGATGATTCGAAATATTCTGGTTCCATACGAAGGCTCTCCAATGTCAAAAAAAGCACTAGAGTTGGGAAAAGAAATCGCACGAAATTTTAACGCAAACCTTCATCTCCTGATGGTTGTTCCACTCTATTATCCAATTAATGATTCAATATATGTTGGTGCTATGGTGACTAATTACCAGAAAATCGTGAAAGAGCTAACGACCCAAGGAGAAAAAGATCTTAGTAAGGTAACAGAAAAATGCCGTGAAGCAGGAGCAAAAGCATCCTACAAAATTGTTCATGACGATATTTCAAATGCAATTTTAAAACATTCAAAGAAAAATAAAATTGATCTCATCATAATGGGTAGTCGTCGCCTCAAAGGATTTGCAGCAATAAAAAGAATCGGCAGTACAGCTAGATATGTTTCCGAACATGCTACATGTCCAGTAACCATCGTTCACTAGTGGATCTTTTAGTACAAAGAAACTAATCTACGCGTAATTTTTTTCCACTAGTTACTTTGGGTAACGAAATTCTAAGAATACCGTCTTTGAATTTGGAAGAAATTCGTTTGGTATCTATTCCTGATGGAAGTGTAAAAGTTTTTTTGAAGTAATCAAACTCCGTTACACAATTAAACTTGGAAACATGATATGTTTTTTCAAGTTTGGCTTTGATAACCAGATGGTGTGTAGTAAGAATTACACTTATGTTTTTCTTGTTTACAAATGGTAGATCTATCTCTAAAACCCACTCTGCGTCCTTTTCTTCAAGACGAGAAAGCGGAGAAAGCTCTTTGTTAAGATAGTCATCGATCTCTTTACCTAGCGTATTGATTTGTCTTTCAAACATTGAGAGAAAATCGTCAGTCATTTTAACTCTATTTGTAAATTTGAGGCGGAATCGTAGGCTGTTCTTTTTCTTGTTGCAAGACGCTTAAGGTTTCTTCCATTAATTGCCTATTATGCAGTCGCAAAAAGTCAATTTGGTTTTTAAATTCCGTCAAATCTATCTCTTGTTTTAGCATTCGTGAAATTGTCTTTATAGTATGCATCGCGGACTCAGGGTCTGGAAAGAAAAAGTTACACTCGGTATAAAGGACCAAGGTGGGAATAGGCGCATTTTTTAAGATTGATAGTATGGTCGCATCTGGGCCAGTAATCATTCCGGAAAGGAATTTTGGTATTTCATTTTCATATAGTATTTTTTCTAGACTTTGTTTTGTTACAAGACCATAGGTCTTCAGATTAGATAAATTCCTCTCTGCTACATGAAGGCCATTAAAAATAATAATAAAATCAATGTTATTTTTTTTAGAAAAATCAATTATTGATTCAGCAAAGCCTGAGACTAATTCATCATCAATTGGTACATCAGAAAGAACTGCAAAAAGTTTACCTTTTTTGTATGATCTGACCGGACCTAAAAGTTCACCGTTGTCTATGAAAAGAATAGAAGATAAATCAGGATGGGATATTTCTCCGACCAATTTCATTTTGAGCGAATGAATTATGTATGTGACTGAAAGTGTCCCTATTAAACCAGGGCCAGGAATTCCTACAAGTAAAATTGATGGTACTTGTGGTATCTCTTCTAGTTTTTTGAATTTGTTCTTATCCATTTTGTAAACAATTGTTTAGATGTCTATTCTGTTAGAAAACAACTGCTACTATTACCATCGGTGATAATCATATCTGGAATTAAGATGCATACTATAATAAGAAATATTTAGATTTACAAACAAATGGCTTCCGTTCAGACTACTTCCGAAGGAATACCTGTAATTGTTTTAAGAGAAGGTTCTAAACAATCACGAGGTCGTGAGGCACAACGAAATAACATCGCTGCCGCTAAACTAGTAGCTGAGATAATTACTTCCAGTCTTGGCCCACGGGGAATGGATAAGATGCTTGTTGATTCACTAGGAGATATTACAATTACAAACGATGGCGCAACAATTCTAAAAGAAATGGATGTTCAACATCCTGCTGCCAAGATGATGGTAGAAGTTGCAAAGGCAACTGATAGCGAGGTCGGAGATGGAACCACCTCTGCAGTTGTATTTGCAGGCGCATTGTTAGAAAAAGCAGAGGGCCTTATTGAGAATGATATTCATCCTGTAATAATTGCAGACGGCTACAAGAAAGCTTCTATGAAAGCTATATCATTTCTAGGTGATATTGCACAAAAAGTTGATCCAAAGGATAGGAAAATACTCGAAAAAATCGCAACAACATCAATGTCTACAAAACTTGTCTCAATAGAGGCGTCAGATCTTGCAACGTTAGTTGTTGATGCTGCACTAGCGGTTGTAACACAAAAAGACGGTGGTTTTAGTGTTGATCTAAATAACATCAAAGTCGAAAAAAAGACGGGTGGGTCTATTATGGATAGCAAGATGATAAATGGAATTGTTTTGGACAAGGAAATTGTTCATAGTGGAATGCCTAAAAAGATTGAAAATGCAAGGATAGCTCTGATTAGTGCACCTCTTGAAATAGAAAAAACTGAATTTGAAGCAAAAATAAACATCTCCAGTCCAGAGCAAATAAAATCATTCATGGAAGAAGAAGACAGTATTATCAAAGGGATGGTTGATAAAATAAAATCTACCAATGCAAATGTAATGTTATGCCAAAAAGGGATTGATGATATTGCACAACATTACCTTTCCAAAATAGGAATAGTTGCTGTAAGACGAATCAAAGAAAGTGATATGGCCAAGCTTGCAAAAGCAACAGGCGGCCGAATCGTGGGCAGTGTTAATGATTTAACTGAAAAAGATTTAGGTCAGGCACAGAACGTTGAAGAAAAAACAATAGAAAATGATAATTGGGTATTCATTGAAGGCTGCAAAAATCCAAAGGCCGTTACTTTACTTCTTCGCAGTGGTTCTCAGAGAGTAATCGATGAAGCAGAGAGATCAATTCATGATGCATTAATGGTTGTAAAAGATGTAATTGAAAAGCCTTTGATAGTATATGGCGGCGGTGCACCTGAAACCTATGT
>JBGPWD010000099.1:0-3558 GCA_041492015.1 Nitrosopumilaceae archaeon | reverse complement strand
TACTGGTTCACTTGCGGTAAATGTTAATGAACCAGAATATAGAGTTCCATTATTTGGAGAGAGAACAAACGCCATCTGTTCATTTTCATGACCTTGACCAGGATCTTGTGTCGAAGTCAAGGTTTGTGTGAATTGAATTTTTTTTATCATTCCTGCATTAGCGTATTGATCTGCTAGTAATGGTATAGAAAGTATAACGGCGGTAACAGCAACGATTGCAATTAAAAGGATGTATTTGTTCATAAGGTCTGAATCATTGTTTTACATAAATGCTTTTTTGAATGATGGTTAGAGCCATTTTTATGAAATTAATTTATTTTTGCAAGTTCAAATTCATCATGTAGTGCCTGTACCGCTGTATTGCAATCAGCATCTTTTACTACAAATGCCAAATTAAGCTCAGATGAACCCTGTGCAATCATAACGACGTTGACTCCTTTTTTTGCAACGGCAGCAAATACTTTAGATGCAACACCAACGATTCCTCTCATACCTGATCCAATTAGTGCAATGATTGCAACGTCAACTGTCACATCTACTTTTTTTATTATTTTACCTAACAGATTCATTTCAAGTGCATTAACAGCTTTATCAAGATCAATCTTTTTTACAATAATTGAGATACTTGATTCTGATGGACTTTGTGAGATCATCATAATGTTAACTCCGGCTTTTGCAAGTGTAGAAAATATTGTAGCAGCTGTTCCTGGTGCACCAACCATACTTCCCCCTCTAACATCTATCAGCGCAGTGTGTCGTATTGCACTAACACATTTGACTGTTTTTTGAGCATCAGCTTGTGGGGTGGCAGTTACAAGAGTTCCAGGATTTTTAACATTAAATGTACTTTTTATTCGAAGTGGAATTTTTTTTGTAATTAGTGGTTCAAGTGCTCTTGGATGTATGTATTTTGCACCAAAGAGTGCCATCTCCATTGCCTCAATATAAGAAACCTCTTTTAGGACCTTGGCGTTTTTCACAATTTTTGGATCAGTTGTCATCAAACCATCTACATCACTCATAAGCCAGACTTCATCGGCCTTGATACTGGAAGCTATGATTGTTGCAGTATAATCTGAACCTCCCCTTCCAAAAGTAGTGATATTTCCGTGCTGATCAGCTCCTGCAAATCCTCCAATGATAGGTAAGGTCTTTTTTTCCAAGAGCGCATCTATTGTATGGGAAACATGTAACCTTGTTGTGTCCATAAGGGGTTTTGCCTCCCCAAAATTCGAGTCAGTTACTATTCCTGCATCTTTTCCAGTAAGGGCTACTGCTTTAGCACCTAAATCATTTAGAGCAGCTGTAACTAGATTGATAGATAATCTTTCGCCAAATGAGATTAGATAATCCGAAGAGCGTGGTGTTACTTCGCCAAGTAAAAGCATTCCATGTAATAATTCCTGTAATTCAGAAAGATCTGCTGTCATCTTGTTGACTAGTTCCTTTCTTATCTTGAGATTCTTGACACATTCATTTGAAATTTGCACATGATTTTTGATTATTTTTTTTGCAAGATTATTTACAGCATCATTGTTTCTATTTTGAATTAGAGTCGTTATTCTTATCAAATCATCTGTAACACCAGTGATTGCAGAAAAGACACAAACTATTTTGTGTTGTTTTGATAATGAATTAATAAAATTAGCAACGTGTCTGATGTTTGCAGCAGAAGAGATTGATGTTCCACCGAACTTCAGCACTAGTTTCAATTCAGTAATACCTGTCTTGATTGTCCTTAAATGCTTTAACTTTCTACCCTAGGTGCCAAATAGAAATGAATTCGACCTACGTTTGCTACTTTGAATTCTAGTCTTAGAGGCATCTTAGTAGAATATTCACAAATTACTGTACCTGCAACAGTTCCCACAGCTTTTACAATGCTATTAAGATATTCCAAACTATAGGTTGCTGTACTTTCTTCTTTTACTTCAATTTCAGGTATTTCAGCCATTCCCTTTTCTAAGGTTATCACTGCTTCTCCAGAATCACCTCTTCCAGAAAACTCAGCTTTGGATGCAGTTGCACTTATTGAAAGATATTCTGATACAACTTGGATATCGCCTAGAATTTTATCAAATTCTGTTGAAGTAACCCCAATTCTTGCATTGTACGAAATTTTTGGAAGAGGTGTGTCTGTTGCAGAGCTCTCAATCAGTCTCATTTTGTATTTTTTCTTTTTCCCTATTGTAACAAGTAATAGGTTTTCTTCTGAGATACTGATCTCAATGCTGTCCTTTTTATCAGCTCTTTTAATCAACTTAGAAAATTCATCAATTCTTACACCAAATTTAACATCATTATCACATTCATATTTTTCAAATGCGGAATTGGGCCATGCGATGTCTATTAGAGCAACATGTGATGGATCCATTCCTCTGAATGCAATTCCTTCTCCTGTTGCTTCAAAAGTAGCTTCTTCTACCAATGTAGAAATTGCAGAAATAACTGCTTTCCATTCATCCGATCCATTAGTTTTTGCAGAAAATACCAAACTTAATCAGGTGTCTAAACATCTTCAAGTTAAACGTTATGCGTAGTTACGCCATGTATAGTTACATTTAACGCAACGATAAAACTGAGTTGTTGGTTCATCTGCGCTTCTAGTTTGTAACATCCACCATACTGCTTCGGTGTGTCCACATTTTGCGCAATCCATTTTTATTACAGGTAATGTTTCCGTCTTTTCGTTTTCATCTAAAACATTAATGGTAGAGCTGCTCTCTCCTTTTACTTGCTTTCTGTCTTTTCCACCTTTTTCACTGTAACTACATTTGGGACAAATAAATGAGTTAGAGCTATCTTGCTTTAAGCGCACCTCACACTTTGGGCAAAATTTCATTTAAACACCTTTTAATTTTGATTGTACTGCTTTTTTTAATTCATTTGTATATTCAATTGCAGTTTTTGCTGCCTTTTCTATCTCTTTTAGTGGATTTCCTTTTGAGGTATTCACACGCATCCAATATTCTTTAGTAAGTGGGTGCTTCATTATTACACCTGCAAATTCTATACTAGATTCCTGGAGAAGTTCGTGTTGTACTATGTACAATGTGCCAATATCGGATTTTGTTATCTCTAGTGAAACTTCCTTTGGAGAAGATTTTGTTATCTTAGCATCCATGTAAATAAAAAAAATACTTATTGAGGATATAAATCATTACGATTAATTGTCTACTGAAAAGACCTTCATCACCGATGTGGAATTAGAGAAATCAAATGATAAATTTAGAACAGATGAAAATGTCACAATAAATGTAAAATTTGCTATCATGGGTGGATTTCGTCAAACATTTAATGAAAAAAACTGGGAGAGAGCCTACAATAAACATGATAATACTTTTAAGCTAAAATATGGAGTCAAGCTCTATACAGGCGGACTACGAAAACGTGAGATAGGAAAACCAATAGATACCTACAGAAAGGCTGCGCTATTTTGGACACGTAACCCCAAACTCACCCAGATGGCAGAAAAAAAGATCTGGGTCCAAATAGCAAAAAATTTTGAACCATTTATTCCAAAAAATCAGGCAGAAGCACAAGAGATGCTTCTTAATT
>JBGPWD010000033.1:0-7187 GCA_041492015.1 Nitrosopumilaceae archaeon | reverse complement strand
CTTACAGTCATCTTTGACCAATTTACAATTCCTTAAATTTGATCTTTAGGGAAAAGTACGGCTAAAAGCAATAACATGTCAAGATTTTCATATAGATTATAATAATAATCATTTTACCGTTATCTGATGTCAAACTCAAAGAAATTATTTTTACGAGCGATGAAGGTTATCCCATCAGGGATAAACAGCCCCGTTAGATTTTATGATCCATATCCATTCTTTGTCAAAAAAGCAGATGGTAGTGTGATCTGGGATGTAGATGGTAAGAGGTATCTTGACTTTTGCAATGGATACGGTGCCCTACTTTTAGGACATAGAAGAAGAGAAATTCTCTTGGCAGTCTTATCACAATTAAAAAATGGAACATTATACTGTGCACCTACTGATATTGAAGTTGAATTATCTGAATTAATTGTAGAAAATTATCCATCAATGGAAAAGGTACGGCTGGTAAACACTGGAGGTGAGGCCACTATGACTGCAATACGACTTGCCAGAGGTTTTACAAAGAAGAAAAAAATAATAAAATTTGAAGGATGTTATCATGGAGCATATGATTCTGTTCTTGTAAAGGCAGGTTCTGGTGCAGCTCACAACGGAATATCAATTTCAGAAGGAGGATTAGACGAAGTTTCTAGAAATACGCTTGTTGTACAATATAATAACTCACAAGAACTTGATTCTGTACTTGAAAAACAAAAAGATGTTGCTGGTGTAATAATCGAACCTGTTCTAGCAAATATGGGCCTAGTTTTACCGGAAAAAAAATTTCTCTCTGAAATTAGGAAAATCACAAAAGATCATGATGTGCCACTGATATTTGATGAAGTGGTTACAGGATTCAGGATGTCCCCAGGAGGCGCACAAAAATACTTTTCAATAAAACCAGATCTTACTACCCTTGGAAAGGCACTAGGAAATGGATTTGTTATTGCTGCTGTAGGAGGGAAAAACGAAATAATGAATATGTTGTCACCAGAAGGAAAGGTATACCAGGCAAGTACCTATGCGGGCAACCCTGTTTCTGTTACTGCAGCAATAGAATCCATCAAGGTAATAAACAAGAACAAAAACAAGATCTATCCGAAACTTGAGCTAAGATGTACCGTGCTGGCTAGAGCCATTAAAGATATGGCAACAGATTTGAAGATTCCGCACCAAATTAATTTTATCAGCTCAATGTTTCAGATCTTTTTTACTAATACACCTGTAAAAGATTATGATACTGCAAAAAAAGCCGATACCAAAAAATTTACAAAACTATTTGCGACACTTTTGAAAAATGGGGTCTTTGTTGCACCATCACAATTTGAAACTGTGTTCCTGTCTGATGCTCATACAACTGATGATTTGCACAAGACCTTAGAAGCATACGAAAAATCTCTTAAAGCGGTGAAAACATGAAGTATACAATAGGAACTAGAGGAAGTCCACTTTCACTTGCCCAGACAAAATGGGTAATATCTGAACTGAAAAAAAAATCTCCGGAAACAGAATTTGAAATAATTACAATCAAGACCAAAGGTGATACTGACGCAAGGCCGCTTTTTGATATAAACCAAAAGGGAATATTTGAAAAAGAAATTGATCGCGCAGTGTCTGAAAAAAAAGTTGACTTTGCAGTTCACAGCTTAAAGGATGTACCTGCAGAACTTCCTGATGAGCTAATCTTGGCAAGCATTCCAAAAAGAGAAGCTGCAAACGATGTATTCATTTCTAAAGGTGGCTATACTCTTGATAAAATTAAAAAAGATGCAATAATTGGTACAAGCAGTCTTCGCAGAGCAGTACAAGTTTCGCGTATTAGGCCTGATCTTATTGTCAAACCAATTCGAGGAAATATTGAATCAAGAATTAAAAAGATTGATGACGGAAAGTTCGATGGAGTTATTCTTGCAGAAGCAGGAATTGGAAGATTAGGATTAGATGTAAAATTTGAAAGGCTATCGCTATCTGACTTTTCACCTTCTCCCGGTCAAGGCGCGCTTGCAATAGTATCAAGAAAGGATAATTACAAGATAATCGAACTACTAAGAACAATCGAGGATCCTGATTCGCGTTCTGCCATTGAAGCTGAAAGATCTCTGTCAATTTTTGTGGATTCTGGCTGCAGATTTCCAGTAGGTGCACTCGCACAAAAAACAGGAGACAAGCTAAAACTACATGTCATAGTCTATTCTGTTGATGGTAGCAAATCCATTAATGTGGAAAAAACTGGAGAACCTTCACAAGCAAAAGAACTTGGAAAGCAGATAGCGACAGAGCTTGCTGAAAAAGGAATAGCAGAGCTTGCAAAAAATTGGAGAGAAAAAGTAGAGGAATGGAATAAAAAATGACAGGCAAAGTATACATAGTTGGAGCAGGACCAGGTGACCACAAACTTATCACACTAAAAGCTGTTGAGGCAATAAAGTCTGCTGATGTGGTACTTTACGATAGACTTGTAAGCAAAGGAATCATATCGATGATACCAAAAAGTACCAAAAAGATCTATGTCGGGCGTGACGTCGGAGATGATTACAAACACCAAGACTCAACAAACGATTTGATGTTAAAGTTTGCAAAAACAAAAAGAAACGTGGTCAGACTAAAGGGAGGTGACCCATTTATTTTTGGCAGGGGAGGAGAGGAAGCAGAATTTCTTAAAGCACATAAGATAAAATATGAAATAATTCCTGGAATAACCTCAGGTATTGGTTCTGCAGAATATGCCGGAATTCCACTCACTCATAGAGACTATTCATCATCAGTTGTTTTTGTGACAGGACACGAGGATGCAAAAAAAACAAAAGAATCTGTTAAATGGAAAAAACTTGCAAAATCTGTAGATACCATAGTAATCATGATGGGACTTTCAAGATTAGAAAAAATCTGCAAAAGCTTGATTGCAGGAGGGCTGGATAAAAAAACACCTGTTGCAATAATACAAGATGGGACGACCCCAAAACATAAAATGATAAAGGGAGATCTTTCAAATATCTCACAAAAGGTAATTCGGGCCAAAATTAGGCCTCCATCTATAATTATAATAGGTAAGGTAGTTAAACTGTCAGAAATAATTGGGTGGAGGAAATGATTGCAGGCAAAACCATAGCAATTACTAGATCTAAAGAAGATTCCGAAGAATTTATACAATTAATTACAAATGCAAAAGCAAAGCCCATTCCTCTTCCTACAATAGAACTTGTAAGCAAAGGAGAAAAAATTGTAGATGACTTTCTAAACGCGATAAAAGAAGAAAATCCAGATTTTTCGGTTTTCATGAGTTCAAAAGCAGTCAAACTTTTGTTTGATACTGCACGAAAAGTTTCAAAATATGATAAACTCCAACTTGCAGTGGCAAATACTATTGTAATAGCAGTAGGACCAAAAACAAAAGCGGCACTTGAGGTTGAGGGAATCAGAGTTGCACACATGCCAAATAGATTCTCTTCTGTTGGAGTGGGCGAGGTTTTTACACGACTAAACGCTGAAGGAAAAAAAGTAATCGTTCCACGAAGTGGTGCCTCTACTCCTTTTCTAGCTCAGCTTCTTGAAAAAATAGGACTAGATGTAAAGGAAATCTATCTTTATGACGTGTGTTCTTTTCGTGATACATCACAATGGAATGAATTTAGGGAACTATTTGCAAACAAAAAAGTTGATGGCATAATATTTACAAGTGCATCATCTGTAAATGCATTTTTTGATATCATGTTAATGGATACCGATAAACAAACATTATTACAAAATCTTAGAACAACAAAAGTTGTTGCAATTGGACCATTTACTGCAGATGAATTAAAAAAATTTGGGGCAGAACCAATAATTGCAGATGTTCACACTGTGCCGGGAGCTTTTGAAACAATAAAAAACTGTTTTTGTTAGCTTGGACTATTTAGCTCAGCCTACTCCGCTGTACAAGTAGTAACAGTTGTAGAAGTTTTTTATAATATAACGGTGTTATAGTGTGTATGACGACTGAGAACCTCAATATGGATTATAGTAAATATGATTTTAAAGACTCCACTGAAATGTATGTTTACACAAGCAAAAGGGGTCTTACAAGAGAAACAGTTGTAGAGATAAGCAAATTAAAAGACGAACCACAATGGATGCTTGACTTTAGACTACGTTCTTATGATATTTTCATGAAAAAGCCAATGCCAAATTGGGGTGGCGATCTAGGTAAAATTGATTTTAACAATATTTACTATTATGCAAGGGCATCTGAAAAGACAGAAAAAAACTGGGATGATGTTCCAGCTGACGTAAAAGCAACATTTGACAAGCTTGGAATTCCAGAAGCTGAGAAAAAATTCCTAGCAGGTGTAGGAGCTCAATACGAATCAGAGGTTGTATATCATCACCTAAGAGAAGATCTTGCAAAACAAGGTGTACTGTTTTTGGATACTGATACTGCACTAAAAGAACAGCCTGAAATATTCAAGAAATATTTTGGTAAAGTAATTCCTCCAGAGGATAACAAGTTTGCCGCACTTAACAGTGCAGTCTGGAGCGGTGGATCTTTTATCTATGTTCCAAAAGGTATCAAAGTAGATCTTCCACTTCAAGCATACTTTAGAATTAACAAAGAAAACATTGGACAGTTTGAAAGAACATTGATTATCGCAGATGAAGGTGCAGAAGTACATTATATCGAGGGATGTACTGCACCAGTGTATTCTTCAGAATCATTGCACTCTGCAGTTGTAGAATTAATTGCATTCAAAGATGCCAAACTAAGATACACGACAATTCAAAACTGGAGTAATGACGTTTACAATTTAGTTACAAAGCGAGCTTATGCATATGAAGGTGCAAGAGTGGACTGGGTTGATGGAAACATTGGAAGCAAACTTACAATGAAGTATCCAGGAATCTATCTGTTAGGACAACATGCACATGGTGAAACACTTTCTGTTGCATTTGCAGGAAAAAACCAACATCAAGATACTGGCGCTAAGATGGTACACTTGGCACCAAATACCACATCTAGAGTAACATCAAAATCAGTTAGCAAAAGTAATGGAAGAACCACCTATAGAGGATTGCTTCATGTTGCAAAGGGAGCTACAAACGTAAAATCTTCTGTTAGATGTGATGCGTTACTTTTAGATGATGAATCAAAAACTGATACTTACCCATACATGGAAATTAATCAAGAAGATGCCACTATTACCCATGAAGCAACTGTAGGAAAGATAGGGGATGAACAGATCTTCTACCTTATGACTAGGGGCTTCTCTGAGGAAGAAGCACTGACACTTATTGTAAACGGATTCATCGAACCATTTACCAAAGAGCTCCCAATGGAGTATGCAGTGGAGCTTAACAGACTAGTAAAAATGGAAATGGATGGCTCTGTCGGTTAGACTGTAGCCTGTCAAATTTTAAGAAATGTCATCATTTGTTCTATCAAAGCTTGGCCAGAATCACATAGACGAAATCTCTGATGCAAATAACGAACCGTCTTGGCTTAAAGAATACAGAAAAAATTCTTTTGCAATATATCAAGAACTGCCGCCCGAAGTTTCACCACTATACAACAAGTACAGCGACGCAAACAAGATGAACCCAGATGAGGTGATATTCTCACTTAGCTCAGACAGCACTGTTCCAGATTTTGTAAAAGACAGAATGAATGAGCTTCCTGATAATCCAAGCGTGGTACAAATAGGAACAAACATTCACAAGATAAACATACCATCAGAACTAAAATCAAAGGGACTGGTTATATGTTCAATACAGGATTCGATAAAAGATCATTCAGACAAGATCAAAAAATCATTTGAATCGATGGATCCTAAAACAGACAAATATACCGCACTTAACAACGCATTTTTTAATTCAGGAATTTTCATTTACATTCCACGCAATCTGGTTTTAGAAAAAACAATCCACCTGATTTCATCACTATCCGTGGATCAAACCTCGACAATATCCCGTAATGTAGTGATAGGAGAAGAAAGCTCCAAGGCTTCTGTTGTACAAGAGCTTTATGCACCAAAGAGTACAAAACAACAGGCATATCTTGAACTACTCAATGTTAATGTGAACCAGAACACAGAACTTGATTTGATTACATTACAGGCAATGGATCAAAACGCCGTAAACTTTTCCACAAGAAAAGCAGACGTTGGAAGAGACGGTAGAATGAATTGGTATCTGGGATTGTTTGGCTCGCTTCTTTCTAGGTATAAAATTGATAACTATCTATCCGGAATTGGTGCAAACGCAAATGACACCGAGGTTGTATTTGGAAACAAAAATCAATCATTTGATATTACATCAAACTTGATACATATGGCACCATCAACTACTGGCCGAGTCCTTGAAAAATCAGTCTTGAAAGATACTTCAAAGTCATTGTTTAAGGGAATGATTAGAATTGAAAAAGAGGCTCACCATGCAGAATCATACCTTGCTGGTCACTCTATCTTACTTGATAAAGGTGCAAAATCTGATTCCATACCTGGCCTTGAAATATTTACAAACGATGTAAAGGCAACACACGCGGCTTCTGTTGCCCAGATTGATGATGAACAGCTCTTTTACTTGGGTACGCGATGCCTTAGTAAATCTGATGCACAAAAAATAATAGTTGAGGGATTCCTTGAACCGCTTTCACGAAAGATGTCATACCAGATAAGAGCCTGGATCACATATCTTATAGACTCAAAATGGATTGGCCGAGAACTTTCAATAAAATCAGATGAACAGCTAAAGGAACTTTTAGAAGTTGAGGAGACAAGATATCGTGAAACAGACATCTTTGGAAGTCATTACAAATACAGGTGAGAATTTTTTGTCAAAATGGATAAAGGCGTGTAGTACAAAAGAACTGGAAAAAGGAGAGATGCTTGATTTTGATCATGTTGATAAAAAAATTCTTTTAGCAAATCTCAACGGCAAAATATATGCTACTGACAGAATATGTACACATGCAGAGGCTGATCTCTCAACTGGAATTTTAAATGATGAGGGAGTGACATGTCCTTTGCATCTTTCTACTTTTAATCTTGAGACAGGAGTGCCGCAAAACCTCCCTGCCGAAGTACCTCTTAAAACCTACAATGTTAAAATAGAACAAAATGAGATCTATGTAGAGGTTGGATAAATTTGCAAACTAGTGTAATCAATATAGAAAGCATAAGAAACGACTTTCCTATTCTAAAACGCAAGGTTCACAAAGACAAACCTCTTGT
>JBGPWD010000090.1:0-3785 GCA_041492015.1 Nitrosopumilaceae archaeon | reverse complement strand
TACTACATTAATATCGTAAAGTATTGTCTTGCCAGCAAATCTGTGGTTATAATCTACTTGAACTCTGCCAGACCCAATAAATCTAATAATTCCAGTTCTTTCATCAATTTCTATTGTATCACCAACTGAAACTTTTTCGGCGTCATCACCTAGTTTTCGAAGTGGAATCATACGAACCTTAGCAGGATCTCTTGAGCCAAATCCCTTTTCAGGTGGAACCTCTACAGTAAGCTTATCGCCAACATTGGTGTCAAGTAATGCGTCATCTAGTCCCTTGAGAACCCATGACTCTCCAACTGAGATTAGTCTTGGTTGATATCTTTTATTAGTGTCATGGATTGAATTTGCTTTGGCATCATCTTCTCTTGTTGTTTCAAAAACTTCGTTAGTGTCTTTTACCTTTGCAGTGTAATCCACTAAAACCAGTGTGCCCTTTTGGAAAGTCAATGTGATCGGTGCTTGGAATTCCTTATATTAAGTTAACATGGGGTTAAAAGCGCTTTTAGTTTTTCTTCAGCTACTTTGAGTGCTTCTGGATTTGTCTTGTATCCCATCATATCAAGAGTTGAAGAGATTGCAGAGATTGTTCTCATGACGTGATATTTGTGAACTTCGCCCATACATCCTATTCGAAATACTTTTCCTTTTAGCTCGCCAAAACCGCCTGCGACAAGTACTCGGAATTTTTCTGAAAGTGTTGATCTAAATGTTTTGTCTTCTAGTCCTTGCAGATAGTTTAGTGCGATTACAACAGTAGATCTTGCATCTGGTTTTGCAAATGGACTAAGACCCATTGCACTGAGGCCTGAATAAAATGCATCAGAACAAATTCTGTGTCTTTTTATTCTTGTTTCCATTCCCTCTTCTAGAATAATATCAAGTGCTTCTCTGAATGCGTAAAGAAGTGGAAGTGCTGGTGTAAATGGAGTTTCTTTGTTATCATCATAATATTTGAAGTATCTTGCCAAGTTAAAGTAGAAAGTTGGAGGCGGATTTGCAATCATGTGTTTTTTTGCCTTTGGACTAATTGATAATGGTGAAATTCCAGGAGGTGCAGCCATTGCCTTTTGTCCTGCTGCAATGCAGATATCTACTCCCCATTTATCTACAGGTAATTCTTCGCCACCAAGTATTGAAACAGCATCCACTACAAAGTACGAGTCATTTCTTGAGGTAAGTTTTGAGATCTTGTCTAGGTATCTTACCTGTGTTCCTGTTGATGTTTCATTATAGACTACATAGAATGCCTTTACGTCCTTGTTGTTGTCAAAGGCCTCTTTTACTTGATCAAGACTTGCATTCTCTCCAAAAGGAGTTGTAAGTCTGATAACGTTTGCTCTCTGCCATTCTAGCATTGTTGCTAGTCTGCTGCTAAATTCTCCATTTACAGGAATTATTACTTTGTCTCCTTTTTTTATTAGATTTACAACTGATGCCTCTACTGCTCCAGTTCCTGATGCGGTAAGTGCAACAATGTCATTTGATGTTTGAAAGACCTTCTGTGTTTTTTCTATAACATCAGTGTATAGTTTAACAAAATCCTTGCTCCTGTGATTTATTATAGGGGTAAACATTGCACGGGTAACTCTTTCCGGAACGTTTGTTGGGCCAGGCAACATAACTAAATATTCCAAACAAATTCTCCAATCTTTAACGATTAGGAACTGCTATTTATAATTAAAGAATTTTTGAAAGCCGTCTTTCTGCATCTATTTTTAATAGTACTTTCTTAGTTCCCTCTGGCACAAGTTCCATCCAATTTTTTCCCATTGCGATCATTTCACGAATATTGGTTCCAGAGATCACTTCTCTTTGTAACAGAGGTACTTGAATTACCTTGATTCCACGCTTTTGATAAAGCGTTGTAGTAAAATCGTCATTTGATAATACGATATCATACTTTGGCACAATAGAGTCAACATGATATGTCCACTTTTCATGATCACCAATATCTGGAATGTAAAATACCCTAATTCTGCTTAAGACTGATTTATCTAAAGAAGATAGGATCATTTCCTTTCTTTCATCATCAGAAAATGGATTCCTTTTTTCATTGCTTTTATTTGAGCTGCCTATGCCTATCCAAAGATTTTCTACTTGAGACAACCCAAAATTTACTGCCGCAAGATGTCCTTTATGAAAAGGTTGAAACCTGCCAATTAAAAGACCATTCATGACAAAAATTGATTTTAATTCTTTAAAAAACTATCATTACTTATACTTCTAGGCGATTCAACTGTTTATGGAGCCATTAAAAATAGATGGGTCGTATGGAGAGGGTGGGGGACAGATAATTCGAACTGCTGTAGCACTTTCATCAATAACTGGAAAAGCAATAGAGATTGAAAACATACGCAAAAACAGAGATGTTCCTGGTTTAAGACCACAACATCTTACTGGGATTAAAATTCTTGCAAAAATTTGTAATGCCAAAGTAGATGGATTACATGTCGGATCAACTGCGCTTAGATTTTTTCCTTCCAAGATTAGTGACGCCACTTTAAAAGAAAATGTTGGAACTGCCGGAAGTATTCCATTAATTTTACAGGTTTTAATTCCTGCAATATCTATCTCGAAAAAAAATTTGAAATTGTCAATAGTGGGTGGCACAGATGTTGCATGGAGTCCTACAAGTAACTATACCAAATTTATTTTACGTGAAGCATATTCCAGAAGTGGAATTAATTTTTCCATTGATATTAAAAAACGAGGATATTATCCAAAAGGTGGTGGCCTTGTGGATGTCCAAGTATCACCTTGTGAAAAAATCAAACCTATTTCTTTACTAAAAAGAACTACAAGTTCTGTAAAGATTCTCTGTTCATACTATATGATCTCAAAAGAATCAATAGAAAATGAGGTAAGTGAAGTCAAAAAAATTCTTGAAAATCACGGACTTTCTTGTGATTATGAGATAAAAGAAGAGCCGGCGTTGGACAAAGGATGTTCACTTTTGGCTTTTGCACATGACGGTAACTCGATTATAGGTTCTGATGCGATATTTAACAAAGGTATGAAAGGAATCGGCCAAATTGTAGCAAACAGATTTTTAGAGTCAGATTTAGGAGTAGACCTCTTTCTTTCAGATATGCTAGTAATTCCATTGGCTTTGACTAGTGAGACCTCTGTCTTTAGAGTAAAAAAAATTACAAAACACCTAGAGACAAATCTCTTTGTCACTTCAAACATTACAAACTGCAAGTACGGAATAGGAAAGCTGGACGATGGTTTTGAGGTCAGAATAAAGGGAAATTCAGATGCCAGAGCGCAGTAGTGCTGCCATAAGCAGTATAGCTACAGAAACAAACACCATAATTCTGCCAAGTGAAATTATTTTTGAGCGAAGTCTATGAACTATTTCTGGCAACATTTGTTTTGATTCAATCTTTTTTTCAATTTCAGATCGAATTATCCTAACATGAATAATAAACATCACAATTAAGGAAATTACAAGAATTATCTTTACCACAAGTATTATCCCATAATTTGTAGAAAGCAAGAATTGTGGTCTACTTAGAATGTTAGACGAGTTATAAAGTCCTGTGACAATCAAAATTGCCAAGGAAGGAATTGCAATCTTATTGAATTTTCTTCCCACCCGGATCATTATTGCTACTCTTTCTTCTACTGACTCTGAGATTGTTTTCAGTAGTGGTGCTAAGACAATTCCAATAAAAATCGAACCTCCCACCCAAATAGAAGCAGAAACAAGATGTGCCCAAACTAGTAGTGCATCAAAAATTGGCATGTTGGTATTCTACTATTACAAGTAATATCTATTCGGT